>MPMT01000116.1 GCA_002238645.1 Alphaproteobacteria bacterium bin52
GCGCAAGGCTGACCGTGGCGTTGTTGATCCTGCCGCGCAGCGGGCGGGTGTCGCGATAGCGCACCCATCCGATCTTTGGCAGGCGCACTTCCGACCAGTTGCCGTTCAGGCTGCGGGTCTCGATCTCACGGCCCTGAAAGCGGAAGGTGTCGTTCTGGCCCTTCTTGCGAGGCGACGGGTACCGGGCGATGCCCTTGAACCAGTTGCCGTATGCCCGGTCGAGATCGCGCAACGCCTGCTGCTGGGGCGTGACATGCACCGCCGCGATCCAGTCGTATTCCCGGCGCAGCTCCGTCAGTTCACGGGCCTGACCCGGATAGCTGACGCTCTTGCCGGTGGCGCGTCTATAGGCACGGTAATGGTCGCGCCGCTGCTCAAGGGCGAGATTGTAGATCACGCGGCACACACCCGCGAACTGCGCGAACAGGCTTGCCTGCGCAGGCGTCGGTTTCAGCTTGAAGACATAACCGCGAGAGATCATGTTGCAATTCCAGCAATTGGTCCGAGGATTTCAAGCGAGGATTACAGAACTGGCAAGCATGTCGTATACATGCTGCATGTCCATTTGGTCTTCGTCACCAGATACCGCCGCGACGTGCTGTCCGAACCGGCCATTCGCGACCTGTCGCGGATCTTTGCCATGGTCAGCCGGGATTTCGAGGCCGAACTGATCGAATGCGATGGCGAGGACGATCACGTTCACCTGCTGGTGCAGTACCCACCCAAGGTTGCCTTGTCGCAGTTGGTCAACAGTCTCAAGGGCGTGCCCAGCCGCCTTGTGCGCGGGAACCGCCCTGAAATCACCGGTCGCTCCCACAAGGGCGTCCTCTGGTCGCCGTCATACGTCGCGGCTTCCTGTGGCGGCCCGCCCCTTTCCGTGATTGCCGATGACGTCAAGTCACAGCGGGAAGCGGCCAATGGCCGCTCTCGCGTTCCTTCCCTCCCTCAAGGAAAGGGTATCCCGCGAGGTTTCGGATGACCGGCGGGACCGACGCAGCCTGGGTCGAGGCACGCCAGCGCGAGGCATCCGACCCCGGAGCCTCGGTCTGGGTCACAGCGTCTGCCGGTTCCGGCAAGACCAAGGTCCTGACCGACCGAGTGCTGCGGCTGTTGCTGGCCGGCGCCAGCCCCGAGCGCATCCTGTGCCTGACCTTCACCCGGGCCGCGGCAGCGGAGATGTCGAACCGGATCGCCATGCGGCTCTCGCACTGGGCGGTGATGGACGGGGTCGACCTGGGCGATGAACTCTCCCGGCTGCTGGACCGGCCGGCTCGCCCGGGTGAGGTCGAGCGGGCCCGCAGCCTGTTCGCCGTAGTCCTCGACGCGCCGGGACAGCTCAACGTACAGACGATCCACGCATTCTGTGGCTCCGTGCTGAGACGGTTCCCGCTGGAGGCCGGGCTGCCGCCGCAGTTCGAGGTCCTTGAAGAGAGGACTGCGGGCGAGTTGATGCGGCTCGCCCGCGACCGGGTGATCCGGACCGCTGACCCGTTGATGGACGAGACCCTGACCAGCCTGGGCCAGCACCTGAACGAGGCGACCCTGTACCAGCTGCTGGCTGACCTGCTCGCCAGGCGGGGCCGGGTTGGCGCGGCACTCGCGCACCATGGCGGCGTGGACGATCTCGAACGGGCCATCCACGAGGCGCTTGGCGTCAGGCACGGTCAGACCGTGGACGATGTCCTGCGCGACGCCGCGCGCGCGGGCCCGGCACACCCCCGCACCCTGTACCGGGTTGCGGATGCGCTGGGAAGCGGCAGCGAGGCACAGGCGAGGAAAGCCGAGGTGCTCGGGCGCTGGCTTGCCGCTCACACCGAAGAACGGCTCAGGACCTTCGATGCATACCGCACGCTCTTTCTCACCGCACAGGGGGAGATACGCAAGTCACTGCTGCCGGTCGCGATCAGTCGCCCGGATCCCGGGGCACTTGATGCGATGCAGGAAGAAGCCCATCGGGTACTGCGGACCACGCAGCTTTGCCGGGCAGCGCGGCTCGCGACCCACAGCGTGGAGCTGGTCCGGGTTGCCTGCGCCATTCTCGACGCCTACGCCCTGGAAAAACGCTGGCGATACGCGGTCGACTTCCACGACCTCGTGCTGGCGACACTGGAGCTGCTGTCGCGGCCGGGGGTGGCGCCGTGGGTCCTCTACCGGCTCGACGGCGGCATCGATCACGTGCTGGTGGACGAGGCCCAGGACACCAGCCGGGAACAGTGGCAGATCATCGAACGGCTCACCGACGAGTTCTTCACGGTGGAGGAAGCCGATGGTGGTCAGTCCGACACAGTGCGGACGGTCTTCGCCGTGGGTGACGTCAAGCAGTCGATCTTCGGCTTCCAGGGTGCCGAGCCGGAACGGTTTCTCGAGGCGCGCAACGGCTACCGGGACCGGATCACTGGCGCCGGCGCCCGCTGGGCATCGGTTCCGCTCGACATCTCGTTCCGCTCCACCGCTCCGGTTCTCAGCGCTGTCGACGCAACCTTTGCGGTCGAAAGCGCCGGGGACGGGGTCCGCGAACGCGACCCCGGCGATGCCCTGCTCCCCCTGCAGCACCGGGCGTGGCGTTCGAGCCAAGGCGGGTCGGTGGACTGGTGGGAAGCGACCGGCGAACAGGGGCAGGAGACCGGTTCCCGGGAGTGGACGCTGCCGGTCAGCCGGCAGGTGGCGCCGAGATCCGTGGTGCTGCTTGCCCACGAGATTGCCCAGCGGATTCGCGACTGGCTCGACAATGGCGAGATTCTCGAGTCTCGCGGCCGGCCGATCCGTCCCGGCGACATCATGGTCCTGCTGCGCAGCCGCCGCCCGCTTGCGCCGGTACTCACCGGGGCGCTCAAGCAGCTGGGCATCGCGGTGGCCGGTGTCGACCGGATGATGCTGTCCGACCAGATGGCAGTGAAGGACCTGGTCGCGCTCGGACAGTTTCTGCTGCTGCCGGCCGACGACCTCACGCTTGCGACCGTGCTGAAGGGACCATTCGCCGGGTTCAGCGAGGATGAACTCTATGATCTCTGTCACGCGCGGCAACGCCGGACGCTGTGGGCGGAACTGAATGCCCGGTGCGTGGAGAATCCGGCGTGGGCGGCGGCGTGCCGGTTGCTGCATTCCTGCCTCGAGCGCGCCGGAAACATGCCGCCGCACGAGTTCTACGGCGCACTGCTGGCGGAAGGGGGAAGGCAGGCACTGCTCGAACGGCTCGGCCCCGAGGCTGCGGACCCGGTCGACGAGTTCCTGGCCCAGGCGCTTGCCTACGGGCGGTCACATGTTCCCTCGCTCCAGGGGTTCCTCGACATGATCGCGTCCGACGACACGGAGCTGAAGCGCGATCTCGAGACCTCCGCCGGCGGCGAGGTTCGCATCATGACTGTCCACGGTTCGAAGGGCCTGCAGGCGCCGGTCGTGTTCCTGCCGGACACGACCAGGATCCCCCATCAGTCCCCGACCCTATACTGGGTGCCCGGCCCCGGCGGCGTCGAGGTGCCGGTCTGGTCCCCGAAGGCGGATTGCGACACCGACCTGATCGCCGGTGAGCGCGCCCGGGCGCACAGGGACCGCGACCGGGAGTACCGGAGACTGCTCTACGTCGCCATGACGAGGGCCGAGGACCGGCTGGTGGTGTGCGGCTGGCAACCCGCCAGGAAAATCCCCGACGATTCGTGGCACAGGATGGTCGAGACCGGAATGGTGCAGGCCGGAGCGAAGCCCACCGAGCTCGGACTGCGGCTTGACGCGGCGCAGGCCGTCGGTCCCGACAAGCCCGACCGCCCCGAGCCGGACCCCGTTGCCCTCGGGCCGTTGCCCGACCACCTGCGCCGGCCGCCACCAGGTATCCGCGTCACCCGCCGGGTAACCCCGTCCCGGGCAGACGGGACCACGACATCCCCGTTCGGCGACGGCGATACCCGCCGGTTCAGGCGGGGCCTGCTCATTCATGATCTGCTGCAGCGGCTCCCGTCGCTGCCAACCGAACGCAGGACCGATGCGGCCCGGGTATTCCTCGGGCGCCGGGCACCGGATCTGGACGGGCATGACGACCTCGTTCGCCGGGTGCTCGAGGTCCTCGACGCACCGGAGCATGCGCTCCTGTTCGGGCCCGCCTCCCGCGCCGAGGTTCCGGTCACGGGCACGCTGGAAACCGCAACCGGCAGGGCAACGATCTCGGGACGGATCGACCGGATGGTCGTCACTGCACACCAGGTGCTGGTGGTCGATTACAAGTCGAACAGCCGGCCGCCCCGCAGCATCGAGGCGGTGCCTGCCGCCTATCTCTACCAGATGGCCTGCTATCGCCGGCTGCTGCAGGACATTCATCCCGGCCGGGAGGTACGGTGCGCCCTGCTGTGGACCGAGATCCCGGAGCTGATGGACCTGCCCGCAGACCTGCTCGACCGGCAGTGACCCCAGGTCTGCAACCGACATCTCGTCGACGAAGTCTCCTGGACCGCTCACGCCGTGCCGGCTCGGCCACCGTTACTCGTCACAACGGAGGACCTGGACAGGGTTCTCGGGTCGAGAGACCTGACGCCGCCGGGAGTTGAGGTCAAGCCGATGGACTTATACCAGCGGCTGAGTGTTGAGACTCATCGGGGGATTCCCAAGAGGAACGGCATCTGACTCAATGGCGACCCCGCATATTGGTGTCAATGCTCTTCCAAGATTGACCCACCATGCTCCTGCAATAGTGACCCGCCTGTTCAGGCATTTCTTTCCCGGTAGTCTTGTTTTAGCGGTTGTGGTTATCGGGAGGAGGAGGGATGACGGGAGTATCGGATCAGTCGCTGCGGCGGTTGGCTGATGATGTGA
>MPMT01000026.1 GCA_002238645.1 Alphaproteobacteria bacterium bin52
CGCGAAAACTGGCTCTCCAACCGCGTCTTCAAAAACTACGACGATATCCTCGATCACTGCTGCCATGCCTGGAACAATCTCGTCTCACAGCCGGCTCGCATCGCCTCTATCGGAAACAGAAAATGGGTGCATGGGATCTAAACGGAACTTCATCGGCACTCAACTGATCTAACTCGTTGAATTGGTTGTGCATTCGGCGTGATTGAAGATGTATAAACTGGCATTTTGTTCCCATAATAACGAGAGGATATGTTGGGGATAGGGGAGTGTTGACGGGCGATATGTGGGGATGTAGTGTCTATTGTGTGTTCCCATAACGGATGTCCCATGGCCTTCAACATCGAACGCGTCCCCAACCAGGCCGGCAAACCCGCCGTGCTCTTGAGGCAGGCCTGGCGCGAGGGATCCAGGATCAGGAAGAAGACCGTCGCCAACCTCTCCATGCTCCCCGATCACGTCATCGAGGGCTTCCGTACCGTGCTCAAGGGCGGTGTCGCCGTCAGCGACATCGGTGATCTGGTGACCGTCGAGCGCTCACTGGCCCATGGCCATGTCATGGCCGTGCTCGGCACCTGTCGCCGGCTTGGCTTCGAGCGCCTGCTGCACCGCCACGAAAGCCGCCAGCGGCAGCTGGCGCTGGCCGCCGTCGTCGCCCGGGTCCTGAACCCGGACTCCACGCTCGCCACCGCACGGCGGCTGTCGCCACAGACCGCCACCAGCAGCCTCGGGCCGCTGCTTTCCCTGGGACCTGTGACCGGCAACGAGATGCTCGCCATGCTCGACTGGCTGCTCTCCCGCCAGCGGTGGATCGAGCGGGTCCTGGCACGGCGCCACCTGGAGGATGCGACCCTGATCCTCTACGACGTGTCGAGTTCCTACCTTGAAGGCCGGATGTGCCCGCTGGCCGCCTTCGGTCACAACCGTGACGGCAAACGAGGCAAGCAGCAGGTCGTGTTCGGCCTGTTGTGCAGTTCCAGGGGGTGTCCCATTGCGGTGGAGCTGTTTGCCGGCAACACCGCGGATCCGGCGACCCTGGCCTCCCAGGTCGCCCGGATCCGCCAGCGCTTCGGCATGGCCCGCGTGGCCCTGGTGGGTGACCGGGGCATGATCACCACGGCCCGCATCCGCGAGGACCTCGAGCCGGCGGGGCTGGCCTGGGTCTCGGCCTTGAAGACGGCCGACCTGCGCCGGCTCAGCCGTGGCGCCGAGCCGGCGCTGTCCCCGGAAGCGCTGGTCGCGGATGCGGTGGCCGAGATCACCAGTCCCGACTTCCCCGGAGAACGGCTCATGGTCTGCCTCAACCCGCGCCTGCGAGAGGAACGCCGGCGCAAGCGCGAGGCCCTGCTCGAGGCCACCGGGGAGGTGCTGGAGACGATCGCCGCATCGGTCCGTGCCGGAACCCTGAAAGGGGCGGCGAGGATCGGCCACCGTGTCGGTCGCGACGCCAACCGCCGCAAGGTCGAAAAGCACTTCGACATCACCATCACCGACACCTCCCTGACCTGGCGCCGTCGTCAGGACAGGATCGATCAGGAGGCCCGCTTCGACGGGGTCTACGTCATCCGCACCAGTCTCAAGAACATCGCGCCCGATGCCGCTGTCGAGGCCTACAAGAGCCTTGCCACCGTGGAGCGCGCCTTCCGCATCGCCAAGACCGACCTCAAGATCCGGCCGGTCTGGGTCTACACCGAGGACCATGTCCGCGGACATGTGTTCCTGTGCATGCTGGCCTACTACGTGGAATGGCACATGCGCCAGCGCCTCGCGCCGCTGCTCTTCGAGGACGATGACCGACAGGCGGCGCGGCGCCAGCGCGCCACGCCGGTGGAGAAGGCTCGACCGTCGCCGTCGGCCAGGCGCAAGGCCCAGATCAGGGAAACCCCCGACGGTCTGCCAGTGCACAGCTTCCGCACCCTCATCGACGATCTCGCCAGCGTCGTCGTCAACGTCATCCGCCTGCCGGGCGCCAGCAAGGAACGCACCACCATCGTCACCCGCCGGACCAAACTGCAGAGCCGCGCCTTTGAACTCCTGGAGGTCAACCCGGACCGGACTGTTCCCATAAACATGACAGGTTGAGACCACCGCCCTCAGCCCAACAATCGCGTCAAATCACGACGTTGGAACAAAAACGTCCTCTTCAAACCCGATGAAGTTCCGTCTAAACCGCGACCGCTGGTATAACACCAGCAATCACGCGAGCAGTGAGCGCAGCTCACGATCAGGAAGGACGCCCGTCGACTCCTGGTTTTGTCTGGATGGTGGGTCGCAGCAGATCCGGACCAAGGGAAGCTCACGAGAGTCCCGGTACGAGCGGATCATGGAACGGTAGCGCACTCGCGACACCGCCCTGCGCTGGTACGGATACCGGTTCTGCACCAAGGCGAACTCGTGCATCTTGGGGCTGAATGCAGAGAATTCCGACGTAGTCGCATAACGCGGTGACGGGTTCACCTGTCTGATCATTGTCTGCGAAGACGGCGATTGCCCCGATAGTCTGTGGGGCACCAGCCCACACCGCTCGAGAGTCTGTCGCGACATCATGCGACGAACCCCACACAACATCCTGCCACGACTCCACGGTTCACCGTCCAGCCGGTCCCCGCGAGTTCGATCCGGTCAACCTGTCCCTCGCATCGGCAAGCAGGCCGCCTGAATTCGCCACTGCCGGCCCCTGGGGCCGCCATTTCCGGGCGGAATGCCGGGATCCCGGCTTGGCGGGACATGTCAGGTGGTACCGGTCCGTGTTCCGGGACCGGGGGATCGGATCCCTTTTGCAGCACCACGACAGCGTCAGATGTTCGAGTCCGGAAAACTCGCCTTGCGCCGGGCGATGTAATCGCGAAGCGCCTCGTCGACCGCAGGGTCGATCGGGGGTGCCTCGTAGTCACCGAGCAGGCGTTTCACCAGGGCCGATGCCCGGGTCGCCGCATCGCGGCTGCCCTCCGCCTGCCACTGCTCGAAGGTGCCGTTGTCCGCAATCGAGGAGCGGAAGAACGCGGTCTCGAAATGGGCCTGGGTATGGGTGCAGCCGAGGAAATGCGCCCCGGGGCCGACCTCGCGGATCGCATCCATCGCCTGACCGGTCTCGGAAACGTCGACGCCCTCGAGCAGTGAACGCATCATCGCGAGCTGATCGGCGTCCATGACGAACTTCTCGTAGGACGAAACCAGCCCGCCCTCGAGCCATCCGGCCGCGTGCAGCACGAAATTCACGCCGGCCAGCACCGTGGGAAGCAACGTGTTGGCGGATTCGTAGGCTGCCTGGGCGTCCGGCAGTTTCGAGCCGGCCAGCGACCCGCCCGAGCGGAACGGGACACCAAGGCGACGGGCAAGCTGCGCGCACCCGAACAGCACCAACGCCGGTTCCGGCGTTCCGAAGGTCGGCGCACCCGACTGCATCGAGATCGAGCTGGCGAAACTGCCGAACACGACCGGCGCGCCAGGGCGGCACAACTGGGAAAAGGCGATGCCCGCAAGCGCTTCGGCCAGGGTCTGCGCGAGGGTTCCGGCAACGGTGACCGGCGACATCGCGCCTGACAGGATGAAGGGAGAGATCATGACCGCCTGGTTGGAGCGGGCATAGGTCTTGAGCGCCCCGATCATGGTTGCGTCCCACGTCATCGGGGAATTGGCGTTGATCAGGCTGATCAACATTGTGCGGGTCTCGTCCGGACCGGCACCGAACAGCAGCCGGACCATCTCGATTGAGTCCGCGGCCCGTTCCGGAGCCGTCACGGAGCCCATCATCGGCTTGTCGCTCAGGCGCATGTGAGCGTACAGCATGTCAAGATGCCGCTTGTTCACCGGCAGATCCACCGGTTCGCACACGGTCCCACCCGAATGGTGCAGCCCCGGCGACAACCAGGCGAGCTTCACGAAGTTGCGGAAATCCTCCAGCGTCGCATAGCGCCGGCCGTTCTCGAGGTCGTGAACGAAGGGTGGCCCGTAGACCGGGGCGAACACCGTCGTCGCGCCACCGATCTCGACCGACCGCGCCGGATTGCGCGCGTGCTGGGTGAACCGCGCAGGAGCGGTCCGGGCGAGCGAGCGGGCGAGGCCACGCGGCATGCGCACCCGCTCCCCGTCGACCTGCGCACCGGCGTCGCGCCACATGGCCAGTACCTCGGGATCGTCACGGAAGTCGATCCCGACCTCCTCAAGGATGGTCTCGGCGTTGTGCTCGATGATCTCGAGCGCCTCGGTGTCGAGCACCTCAAACACCGGAATGCGGCGGATGATCGCCGAGACCTGCCCGACCGCCGAACGGGTCCGTTCCGCCCGACGAACTGCCCTTCCGCCCGCCCTGGCGCGACGGCGCGGTACCGCATCACTGCCGGTCATCGACCCCGTCTCCGCCAGCCGATCCGCCTATCCTGGCGGATTCTCGGCCCCCCGGTCCGCGGATCTTGTCCTCGAGTCGCCATCGCGCGTCGCTTCGGGGACGAAGAGGTCGCGGCTGCGGCGCTGAAATCTCGAAGCCGGCGGCCGGGCGTGGTAGACTTCCGTGTTCTGTCGGATTGTTCGGTGCATCTGCATCGGGAGGACGAGGTCATGATGGGTCGGTCAGGTTTGCTCGCAGCGCTGCTGTGCCTCGTGGTGATGCCGGTCGCCAACGCAGCGGAACCGCTGCCACCGCAGGTCCTGGGCCTGGTCGCGACGCGGCAGCCAACGCCACTCGTCTGCGACGGAAACAGTTGCTCCGGCGTGCTCAGCGCCTTCTGCATGCAGGAAAAGCGTCCGCGGCCCGCGGCAGGCCAGCAGTATGACCTTGCCGGCAGTGGCGAACTCACCATGCGGGTGACCCGGGCCGATGGCGAGGTCGTCCGGTTCTCGGCAACCGGCATGCTCGCGTTCACCAGCGAGGGTGAGTACACCTCGGTCCGCGTGACCATGCCGCAGAACCGTCTCGCGGCCCTGGATGCAACCGAGGTGGCGGTGCTGGTGCCCCGTCATACCGCCCTGATACCGAGGCAGGAGATGACCGCCGCACTGCGCAAGGGCGATATCGAGACGGCAACGGGGCCGGCACGCCTTGCCGCCGAAGGGTTTTTCGAACGACCGACACAGAGGACCGACACCGTGCTGGTCATGAACCGCCTGCTCAACCTGATGCCGGTCAACGCCGCCGCCCCGGCCCGGGGCATGGAGCCGGCATGGCGGAATGTCATGGAGCAGGTGGAGGGGCTTCAGCTCTCGCCGGTCGGCGTGCGCGATGCCCGCGACGTCTATGACCGGTGCAGCCACTACGTCGAGGAGGGCTACTCGGTGCGGATGCACGGCTGTATCCGCAAGCAGCACGACCGGTTGCTGCGCACCATCAACCGGGAATACTGGGACGGTACCCCGGGGTACTGAGTCCGGCCGGCCGGAGCCAGGGAGCCCGCAGAGGCGAGCGTACGACGGTCTGCCGACACGATCAAACACGCCTCCCGTTCACACCCCGGGTTGACCCATGCCATGACGCAGCACCAGATCATCCTTACCGCCATGGAGCGGGTGATGGCCGGGTATCCGGCTGCCGAGGCGGTCGCGCAGGAGGCGGAACGTCGGGCGGCAAGTCGCGTGTTCCTGCTGACCAGCGGCAGTCTCGCGCGGAATACCGACGAAGTGGAGACCATCGCCCGGGCGCTCGGGGCCCGGCTCGCCGGCCGGTTCTCCGCCATGCCGGCGCATTCTCCGCGCGACGCGGTCATCGCCTGTGCGGCCGCCGCCAGGTCCGTCGATGCTGACCTGCTGGTCACCGTGGGCGGCGGGTCGGTCACCGACGGCGGCAAGGCGGTGACGATCTGCCTGCGTCACGACGTCACCGACATGGACGGACTGGACATGTTTCGAACCAGGGTTGACGCCGACGGGGTACGACACCTGCCCGACTATGCCGGTCCGACGGTACGCCAGGTCGCCGTGCCGACCACGCTGTCGGGTGGCGAGTTCAACGCCCGCGCCGGGATCACCGATCCGCGTCCCCGGCTCAAGCAGTCCTACATGCATCCGGGGATCATCCCGGTCTCGGTCATCCTCGACGGAGCAATCACCCGGCACACGCCGGAGTGGTTGTTCCTGTCAACCGGCATCCGGGCAGTCGATCATGCGGTGGAGACCTTCCTGTCGATCGATGCGAACGACTACTGGGACAGTTCGGCCCTGCACGCACTGCGACTGCTCGGCGAAGCCCTGCCCAGGGTCCGGTTGGACCCCGACGATACCGAGGCGCGCCAGAAGTGCCTCGTGGGCGCCTGGCTGTCGATGACGGGCGTGGTATCGGGGTGCCGCCTCGGGGCCAGCCACGCCATTGGCCACATTCTCGGCGGCAGCGCCGGCGTGCCGCACGGGCACACGTCCTGTGTGATGCTTCCGGTGGTGCTCGACTGGAACCGCCCGGTCAACGGCCGGCGCCAGGCGGAACTCTCGACCGCTCTCGGACGGCCCGGAATACCGGCGGCGGAGGTCATCGGCGACCTCATCAGCGGCCTCGGACTGCCAAGGCGGCTCGGCGATGTCGGAGTCAGGGCCGAAAGGCTGCCCGAACTCGCCGCCAACTGCATGCTGGACGACTGGACCTTCTCCAATCCCAGGCCGATCCGCTCGCCCGACCAGGTCCAGGAGATCCTGACCCGCGCGCTGTAGCCATCCGCAGACCCGCCACGTGATGTATCGCGCCATTCCGATGACGCCCGGGGCGTGATCGAATAGGATCGCGCCGCGATCTGCCCCGGAGAATGCGATGAAGTTCGGTATCTTCTACGAATTGCAGCTGCCGCGTCCCTGGACCGAGGAAAGCGAGCGCTCCCTGCTCAAGAACGCGGTCTCCCAGATCGAACTCGCGGACCGGCTCGGCTACGACTACGCGTGGGCGGTGGAACACCACTTCCTCGAGGAGTACTCGCACTGTTCGGCACCGGAAGTGTTCCTGGGTGCCGCATCCCAGCGCACGGAACGGATCCGGCTCGGCCACGGCATCATCCAGTCGACCACCAACCACCCGCACCGGGTGGCAGAACGCGTCGCGACACTCGACCTGCTGTCGGACGGCCGGGTCGAACTCGGTCTAGGAGAGGGAGCCGGTCCGGCGGAACTTCACCCGTTCGGGACCCGGGTGCGGACCAAACGCGAACGCTGGGAGGAGTCTGTCCGGGCAATCATCCCGATGTTCACCAGCACCTCGTGGGAGTTCCACGGCGAATTCCATGACTTCCCGGCCCGCAACGTCGTCCCCAAGCCATACCAGAAACCGCATCCGCCGCTCTGGGTCGCCTGTTCGAACATCCGGACCATCGCCAAGGCCGGCGAATGGGGCATGGGAGCGCTCGGCTTTACCTTCGTCAGCCCCGAGGCCGCGCAGGCCTGGGTACACCGCTACTACAATTCGCTCCTGCACACGCCCGGCCGGCTCGCCGACTATCCGGACAACCCCAACATCGCCATGGTGAACGGGTTCATGTGTGCCGAAACCGACGAGGAGGCGCGCGAGAAGGCCTCTGGCTGGACCTTCTTCATCTTCGCACTGAGCCATTACGGCCGTGCCGGGATCAGTGCGCCTGGAACCGGCAACCTGTGGGACGCCTACCAGGACTGGAGGGGCAGTGACCAGGAGCGCCAGGCACTCGAGAGCGGCTTGATCGGTTCACCCGAAACCATCCGCAAGCGGCTTCGGCAGTTCGAGGCCGCGCATGTCGACCAGATCATCCTGCTGAACCAGGCCGGAAAGACCAGCCACCAGGACATCTGCGACAGCCTGGAGCTGTTCGCGCGCGACGTGATGCCGGAGTTCCACGACCGTCACCAGGAACACGAGGACTGGAAACGCGACGTCCTTGCCGGACGCGTGGCCCTCGAGGAGATCGATACCGCGACCTACGACATCTTCAGCCACCAGAACCGTGACATTGTCCGTCTCACCCCCGACGAACTGAAGGCCCGGATGGCCGAGAAGGAAGCCCGCGCCCGGAAACGTGCCTGACCGGTCCGGTCATTCGGCAGCGTCGACCCAGTCCTCGACGGGCGGGCAGGAACAGAAGAGATTGCGGTCGCCCCAGACATTGTCCACGCGGCCAACGGGCGGCCAGTACTTGTTCCAGCGCAGCCTTTCCACCGGGAAGACCGCCTGTTCGCGCGAATACCTCCGGTCCCAGTCGTCGCTCGCCACCGCCTCGGCAGTATGCGGTGCGTAGGCAAGCGGGCTGTCGGCATAGGAGATGTCGCCGGCCCCGATCGCCCGGATCTCGTCCCGGATTGCCACCATCGCCTCGATGAAACGGTCGAGCTCGCGCTTCGGCTCGCTCTCGGTCGGCTCGATCATCAGGGTGCCGGCGACCGGAAACGACATGGTCGGCGCATGAAAGCCGAAGTCGATCAGCCGCTTGGCAACGTCATCGACCGTGACGCCGGTCTCCTCCCTGATCTGTCGCAGGTCAATGATGCACTCGTGGGCAACCGTACCCCTGGCCCCCGTATACAGCACCGGGTAATGCGGTCGCAGCCGCGCCGCCAGGTAGTTCGCGCTGAGGATGGCGCACTCGCTCGCCCGGGTGAGCCCGGCGCTTCCCATCATGGCGATGTAGCACCACGAGATCGGCAGGATGCCGGCACTTCCCCAGGGCGCGGCGCTGATCGGCCCGATCGCCGTCTCGCCCGCGTTCCCGAACCGGTGCCCGGGCAGGTAGGGCGCCAGATGGGCTGCAACCGCCACGGGCCCCACGCCCGGCCCGCCGCCGCCATGCGGAATGCAGAAGGTCTTGTGCAGGTTCAGGTGGCTGACGTCGGCCCCGAACCGGCCCGGGTGGCACAGGCCCACCATGGCGTTCAGGTTGGCGCCGTCGACATAGACCTGGCCACCATGCTCGTGGACGATGTCGCAGATCTCGCCGATCGCCTCCTCGAACACCCCGTGGGTCGAGGGATAGGTCACCATCAGCGCCGCGAGAGTCCCGGAGTACTGCTCGGCCCTGGCCCGCAGGTCGTCCAGATCGACATTGCCGTCCTCGTCACACCTGACCACCACCACCCGCATGCCGGCCATGGCGGCCGACGCCGGATTGGTGCCGTGTGCCGAGCTCGGGATCAGGCAGACATCCCGACCTTCCTCGCCACGGTCACGATGATAGGCCCGGATGATCAGCAACCCGGCGTACTCGCCCTGGGACCCCGCGTTCGGCTGCAGCGACACCGCGGCGTATCCGGTGCATGCGCACAGCATCGCCTCAAGGTCGGCGATCATCTCGAGGTATCCCTCCACGTCCTCGCGCGGTGCAAACGGGTGAATGTCTGCGAACCCCGGCCAGGTCACCGGCACCATCTCGGTGGTGGCGTTGAGCTTCATCGTGCAGGATCCGAGCGGGATCATCGACCTGTCGAGCGCGATGTCCCGGTCCGACAGCGAACGGATGTAACGCAGCATCTCGGTCTCGGAGTGGTAACGGTTGAAGGCCCGGTGCTGCAGGAACTGCGAGGTGCGCAACAGCGCTTCCGGGAGCATGTCGGGCGTGGCCGCGTCGAGCGCAACGAACGACAGGGAGCGCAGCGAGTCGAATGCCATGAGCGACCACAGCCGTTCGACCAGTTGCCGGGACCCGGTCTCGTCAAAGGAAATTCCGACCCCGTTTCCATAGACCCGCAGGTTGATCCCCTCGACCCGGGCCGCCTCGATCACCGAGGCGGTCCAGTCGCCGGTCTCGACCATGATGGTGTCGAAACACGCCGTGTTGCGGACCTTGTAGCCCAGTTCGCGCAGGCCGGCGGCGCAGATCGCGGCCAGACGGTGAACCCGGTGCGCGATGCGTCGCAGGCCGTCCGGGCCGTGGTAGACGGCGTACATCGATGCCATGACCGCCAGCAGGACCTGGGCGGTGCAGATGTTGCTGGTCGCCTTTTCGCGCCGGATGTGCTGTTCGCGGGTCTGCAGCGCGAGCCGGAGTGCCGGTGATCCGATGGTATCGATGGCCACGCCGACGAGACGGCCCGGCACCGAACGCCTGAACCTGTCCCTGGTTGCAAAATACGCCGCGTGCGGACCGCCAAAACCGAGCGGGACCCCGAAACGTTGGGAAGACCCGACCACCACGTCCGCGCCCCATTCACCGGGCGGCGTCAACAGGGCAAGCGCAAGCAGGTCGGCCGCCACGATCACCATGCCGTCTCCGGATTGTACCTCCTCGACCAGATCCCTGTAGTCGACGATCTCGCCGTCCGTCGCCGGGTACTGCAGCACCAGCGCGAAACAGTCCTGCTCGCCCCGTTCGTTCTCGTCACCGACCACGACCCGCATGCCGACAGGTTCGGCCCGGGTTCTCACGACGTCGATGGTCTGCGGATGGCAGCGGTTCGACACGAACACGACATCGGACCGCGACTTCGAAAGCTTGCGGGCGAAGCTGACGGCCTCCGCCACTGCCGTTGCCTCGTCGAGCAGGGAGGCGTTGGCGATCTCGAGACCTGTGAGGTCGGCGACCATCGTCTGAAAGTTCAGCAACGCCTCGAGCCGGCCCTGGGAGATCTCGGGCTGATAGGGCGTGTAGGCGGTATACCAGGCCGGATTCTCGAGAACGTTGCGCTGGATGACGCCGGGAATGATGGACTGCGCGTAGCCCATGCCGATCAGCGAGGTCGCAACCTTGTTGCGATCGGCGAACTGCCTGAGACGGGCCAGGGCCTCGGTCTCGGTCAGGGGTTCACGCAGGTCCAGCGGCTCCGACGTGCGAATTCCGGCCGGCACCGTGTTGCCGATCAGCTCGCTCAGACTGGCAACCCCGATTGTCTCGAGCATCCTGGTTTCGTCGGCGGGCCGCAGGCCGACATGGCGCGCGGCAAAGTTCTCTTCTTCCCAGGAGGGTCCCTTCGATCCGTTCCCCGGCATGTCCGCTTACTCCCTCGTCATCGCTCCTGTCGACGGCCCCTGAATGGTGGACAGGAAGGTCTTGTACTCTTCCTGGTCCATCAGTCCGTCGAGTTCGCTCGCGTTGCTGAGCGTGATCTCGAATATCCAGCCTGCACCGGCCGCATCCTCGTTGACGGTCTCAGGCGCGGCTTCCAGCGCCTCGTTCCACCGGCTGACCGATCCGGAGACCGGACTGTAGATGTCGCTCGCCGCCTTGACGGACTCGACAACGGCAACCACGTCGCCCTGCGAGACCGTCTCGCCCAGCGCGGTGACCTCGACAAACACGATGTCCCCGAGCTGGTCCTGGGCGTAGTCACTGATTCCGACCCGGGCCGTCGACCCGTCGACAACAACCCATTCGTGATCACGGGTGTAACGAAGTCCGCTCATACCGCTGCTCTCCCCAGTCGGTCTGTACTGCACATCACCGTTTGTACCGCGCCGGCACGAACGGAAGCCGCGAGACCCGGGCCGGTCGCGGTGTTCCCCGGACCCGGATATCAACCTCCGTCCCCTCGCCGCTGCTGTTCACATCGACGTAGCCCATGGCGACGGGGGCGTTGAGGCTGGGCGAGAACCCGCCGCTGGTCACCTCCCCGATCACCCTGCCGTCGGACCCGACGATCTCGGAGTGCTCGCGCGCCGGCGCCCGGCCGAGAGGCCGCAGTCCGACCCTGCGGCGCGGAGCTCCGTTGGCCAGCTGTCGCAGGATGGTCTGCTCGCCGGCAAACCCGCCTTCCCCGCGCCGCCGCTTGCCGATCGACCATGTCAACGCCGCCTCGATCGGCGTGATCGAGGGTGACAGGTCATGGCCGTAGAGACAGAGCCCCGCTTCCAGCCTCAGTGAATCGCGGGCCCCGAGGCCGACAGGCTCAACATCCGGGTGTTCCAGCAGCGCCTCGGCAAGTGCCACGGCACGGCCGTTCGGCACCGAAATCTCGAACCCGTCCTCGCCGGTGTAGCCGGAGCGTGACACCAGACACGGTGTCCCGAGAAGCTCGATCTCGCCAGCGGACATGAAGCGAAGGCCGGCTGCTTCCGGAGCCATCCCGGCCAGCACAGCTTCCGCCGAGGGACCCTGCAGTGCCAGCAGGGCCATGTCCTCAAGCAGCTCGGCGCGCGCCGAGACAAGACCCGCCTGAACCAACTCGACGTCCTGGGCCACGCATGCCGCGTTCACCACCAGCAGCAGGTGGTCGTCCCGGCACACCGCCATGAAGTCATCGAGCACGCCACCGGCGGGCGTGGTGAACAGTCCGTAGCGCATCTGGCCCGGTGCGAGTTCCTGCAGGCTTGCCGGAGTCAGGGCCTCGAGTTCGCGCGCCCCGCTGGATCCGCTGATCCGGACCTGACCCATGTGGGAGACGTCGAACAGCCCGGCCCGGTCACGGACATGCAGGTGCTCGGACCTGATCCCGCCGGGGTACTGCACCGGCATGTCGTAGCCGGCAAAGGTCGTCATCCGCGCCCCGAGACGGACATGCAGGTCATGCAGGGGTGTCACTCGCGGCGAAGGATGTTCAGCCATTGCTCGGGCTCCCGGACAGCACAGGCCTCGTGCACCACACCTGTGGCGTGCCTGCCCCCTCTGTCCGCGAACCTGAGAGATTCGCCGCACATCGCTGTCCGGCTTTCCCCGTCGGTGAGACCGTGTTCCGGTCTTCTTTCCAGAGGCTCCTCGCCCTGAGGTCCGGGTGCCTGAGAGTTTCCGGGGCGGTTGCTCCTTCGGCGCCGGCTGCGGCACGAGGCCCGCCGGTCTCTTCCCCAAGGGTCATCGGTATGCAGGCCGCATGCTATCGGGTCGGGCCGCGCTTGCAAAGCCGAAATCCATGGTCGCTGCCCTACCCGGCACCGAGGTCGGCAACGGCGGCGCCTCCTGCTTCGCGAAGCCGGTCGGGCTCGATGGCGAATACCGCGTGCGGGCTTCCGGCCGCGGCCCAGACCCGCCGGTACCGCAGCAGACGGGTATCCATGAACAGGGTGACCGGTCCGGAATGACCGACGGGCGGCACACCGCCGATCGCGAACCCGGTCGCATCGCGCACGAACCGGGCGTCCGCCCTGGCAACCTCGCTTCCGACCGCCGCCGCGAGCTTCGCCGGATCGAGTCGGTCCTCGCCGCTCAGTACCGCGACCACCGCACGTTCGCCGGCGCGAAACACCAGGGACTTCGCGATCTCGCCGACCGAGCAGCCGACAGCACGCGCCGCCTCGTCGGCGGTTCGGGTACTGTCGGGCAGTGTGACGACATCGCAGTCGAGTCCCAGGGCTCGCAGTGCCGCTCGCACGCGGTCGGGACCCCTCACCTTCGCCATCCGGCACCCTCCGCGTTCGATCGGCCGTTCTTGACCGGGGCGAAACTCCAGCAGAGTGTTCCACCGGCTGCGCAGTTCAGGATGCATGTGATGACCTCTTCAGGCAACGGGCTCGAATGGCACGAAACCCGGGCGCACGACGGTGTCACCGTTCGCGAGTTCACCATCCACGCCCCGGCGCGACCGGTTACGGGCGTTCTCTGGTCGGGCCCGGACACCGGGCCCGACGCACCGCTTGTCTGTTTCGGTCACGGTGCGTCGGGCGACCGGCACCAGCGACCGATCCCGGACATTGCGCGGGAGCTGGGCACGACACACGGCTACTTCGGCCTCGCGCTTGACGGGCCGGTGCACGGCCGCCGACAGGTCGGACCCGGCGGGCGCGATGCGTTCTGGCCGGAGTGGCAGCGCACTGGTACCGCGCACGACATGGTGCGTGACTGGAAGCTCGCACTGGGAACGGTCTCCCGACTCGCCGAGGTCGGATCAGGCCCCGTCGGCTACTGGGGCCTGTCGATGGGCACGATCTACGGCGTGCCCCTCATCGCGGCCGAACCCCGGATCTCCGCGGCCGTGATCGGCCTGATGGGGCTGGTGCGTGAGCCCGAACACTATGCCCCGGTGATCAGGGAGGCGGCCCGGGCAATCACCTGTCCGGTCATGTTCATCTGGCAGCTCAAGGACGAACTCTTCGCCCGCGAGGAATGCCTGGCCCTGTTCGATGCACTGGGATCGGCCGACAAGCGGCTCCATGCCAATCCCGGCCTGCATCCGGCGGTGCCGCCGGAGGAGCTCGCGTTTTCCACCGACTTTCTCACCCGACACCTGAGCGGCACGCCCTGGTCCCGCGATCCGGTGTTCCGGGTGAGCGAGTAGTGCTGTTCAGCCGGGAACCTTTCGGTCCGACCCGGTGCGTCCGGCCCCGTACACAACACCGTAGTCCCGCCGGGCGGCGTGCGGGCTGACCAGGCCGCGGCGGACGTCGCGCGCAACCGCCCCGGGATCGCGCTCGGCCGGATCACCGAGCCCGCCGCCGCCAGGCATCTCGATCACCAGCCGCTCGCCCTCGGGAATGACCTGGAAGCCCTTGTTACGCAGCTTTCTTCCCGATGCGAGCCGTACCAGGCCAAGTGCGCCGGGCCCGCCTCCGTCGCGGCCGCGGGCCGCGTGCACTGTCCGCTCGAAGGTGGCGTAGAGCCCGAAGGGCGCGCCTTCACGGTTCTCGACCTCGATCGTCTGTCCGAGACCGCCGCGCATGCGTCCCGGCCCGCCGCTGTCGGCACGCAGCTCCTTCTTCCAGAACACCAACGGCGTGATCGCCTCGGTTGCCTCGACCGGCACGTTCCGCACGCCTGACGGAAACGGTGTTGCCGACAGGCCGTCGAGGCCGGGGCGGGCTCCTGTTCCCCCGGAATGGAAGCTCATTATCTGGAACGGTGTCGACTGCGAACCGGCCCGCGCCGTGATCCCGTGCCCGGCGCCGAGACGCAGGGTCCAGAGTGCCGAACACCCCTCCGCCGGCACGCGGTCGGGGATCGCCTGGTGCAGGCATCCGAACACCAGGTCCGGAAGCATGTGTCCGATGTTGGACCGCGCGTAGACGGCGCAGGGGTGCGGCGGATTGACGATGCATCCCTCCGGCGCCGTCACGCGTACGGCGTCGAGCGCCCCGGCATTGTTGGGCAGTTCCGGCGCCACCACGCATTTGATCCCGAAACTGGTGTAGGCGATGGTGTAGCAGAGCGGACAGTTGATCCCGTAGTCCGACAGCCCCGAGGTTCCGTCGAAGTCGACCGTGATCGTACCGTCGGCCACGGTCAGCCGCGCCGCCAGTTCGATCTCCTGGTCGAAGCCGTCGATGGTCATGGTGTGCGACCAGCTTCCCTGCGGCAGGGCGTCGATCGCATCGGCCATGGCCCTGCGGCTGCTCTCACAGATGAAGTCGGCGAGCGGCGCGAGGTCGTCCAGGCCGTACTCGTCCATCATGGCGCACAACCGCTCCGACCCGGTATCGTTGCACGCGGCAAGCGCGTAGAGGTCGCCGATCACCATGCGCGGTTCACGCACATTGGCGCGCACCATCTCGAGGAACCACTCGTTCACCGTCCCGGCCTCGGCGAACGGCATCAACGGCACGAACAGCCCCTCCTGGTAGACCTGGCGGGCATCGGGCCCCTGGCCGAGACCGCCGATGTCCACCACGTGGCTGGTGGACGCAAACAACGCCACGATGCGCCCGTCGCGGAAGGTCGGGGAAACCACGGTGAAATCGTTCAGGTGCCCCGTTCCCTTCCACGGATCGTTGGTAATGAAGACATCTCCCTCGCGCATCGACGCTGGCGGGAACCGTTCGACGAAGTGGCCGACCGCCAGCGCCATCGAGTTCACGTGGCCCGGCGTGCCGGTGACGGCCTGGGCGAGCATGCGCCCGGAAAGATCGAAGACCCCCGCCGAGATGTCGCCCGCCTCCCGGGCCGAGGTCGAGAACGCGGTCCGCACCAGGGTCTGCGCCTGTTCCTCGACCACCGAGAGCAACCGGTTCCACATCACCTGGTGACGCACCGCGTCAAAACCCGCGTTCACCACGCCTTCCTCCCTGATCCGGGGAACCGCCGGCACGACCGTTGCCGGCACCGGCATAGCATGCCCGGGGACCGGCGGACATCGCCTCGGTCACGCGGCACCCCTGCGGCTCATGACCAGCGCGCCCGAGGCGGCGACGACAAGATCGAACTGCGCCGGCACGACGGTCGACGTCTCGTCCTCCACCACCACAGCCGGTCCCGCGAGCCGGGCGCCGGGCACGAGCCCGGTGCGCAGGTGGACAGCCGCGCTGACCGTCTCTCCCGAGCCGGTGTCGTAAAGAGGGCAGAACGAGGTGACCCGTGCCGCCTCGACAAGGGGTACGTCGGGCAACCTGGCCGGATCCTCCTCCGCGACCCCGAGCGACAGGCTCCACGACATCACCTCCACCTCCAGCGCCGGGATGGTGCGTCCGTACAGCCGTCGGTAGGCGGCATCAAACCGCCTGCGACAATCCCCGGCGTCCGGTCGTTCCGGCAGGTCCACTGCGATCTCGTGACCCTGGCCGCGGTAGCGCATGTAGCCGGTCCTGGTCTCGATCAGCTCGGCTCCCGGAGCACCGAGGCCGACCACGGCCTGCGCCTCGCGGCGCATGTCGTCGAACAGGGCGTCGACCCGGGCCGGCGAGAGCCTGTCGAGGGGGACGAAGAGCGAACGCACCACCTCGTAGGCGATCGGTGCCGACAGGAACCCGATGGCCGACCCGACCCCTGCGCCCGAGGGCACGATGACGGTCTCGATCCCGATCTTCACGGCCAGGCGGGCCGCATGCAGCGGCGCCGCGCCGCCAAACGCGATCAGCGCGCGGCCGGCAAGTGGCTTGCCGCTCTCGATCGCGTGAACGCGGGCGGCATTGGCCATGGTCTCGTCGACGATCTCGCTGATCCCCGCGGCAGCCACCTCCCCGGTCATCCCGAAACCCGCCGCGACCTCCCGCTCGACCGACCGTCTCGCAGCGCCGGTATCCAGTGCCATGGTTCCGCCGGCGAACCTGTCGGCATCGATGCGCCCGAGCAGCAGGTCGGCGTCGGTCACCGTCGCCCGACCGCTGCCGCGGCCGTAGCACGCCGGACCCGGCTCGGCACCGGCACTTTCGGGGCCGACAACGATTCGCCCGAGCGCATCCACACGCGCGATTGAGCCGCCACCCGCACCGATCTCGACCATTTCGATGGCCGGTATCCTCAACGGCAGACCGCTTCCCCTGAGGAACCGGTAGTGCCGTGCTACCTCGAACTGTCGCGAGAGCTGCGGTCGGTAGTCGTCGATCAGGCAGATCTTGGCCGTGGTGCCGCCCATGTCGAAGGAAAGCGCGCTTGCCAGACCATGCTGGGCGGCAATGGTGCGTGCCAGCACGGCGCCGCCGGCCGGCCCCGATTCAACCAGCCGGATCGGAAACCGCCGGGCTGTCCCGACCGTGGTGACCGCGCCGGTAGACATGGTCAGCAGCAGCGGACAGGCGAGACCGTGCTCGCGCAGGGAGGTCTCGAGGCGACCGACATAGCCGGCGATCAGGGGACGGACATAGGCATTGGCAACCGTGGTCGACAGCCGGTCGTACTCGCGGATCTCGGGCGAGACCTCCGACGACAGGCAGATGCTCACACCGGGCAGTTCCTGCTCCAGGATGGCCGCGGCGCGACGTTCGTGACCCGCGTCCAGATAGGAGTGCAGGAAGCCGACGGCAACCGCCTCGACCCGTTCGGCCCGGAAGGTGGCGGCCCGTTCGCGGACCGCCTCTTCGTCGAGTTCCAGCAACACCGTCCCGTCGGCCGCCAGCCGTTCCGGCACGCCCAGTCGCAGTTCCCGGGGCACCAGCGGTTCCGGGCGTTCCATCGCGAGGTCGTACTGTTCGAAGCGGTGCTCGTAGGCCATCTCGATCGAGTCGCGAAACCCCTCGGTCGTTAGCAGCGCGGTCCGCGCACCCTTGCGTTCGATCAGCGCGTTGGTGGCAAGCGTGGTGCCGTGGATGACGAGGCCGACCTGCGCGGGTTCGAGTCCGGCGCGCCCGAGCGCCGCCACGATCCCCTGTATCACCCCGGTCTCGGGTGCGGACGGCGTTGTCGGCACCTTGGTGATGGTGTGCGCACCCCTGCAGTCGACGACGACATCGGTAAAGGTGCCGCCGACATCGACACCGATGCGGCATTCCGTGACCTGAGTCGTCATGGCCTGTTCCCTGCGCAGTACGGTGTTTGCGACGTCATCGCCGGTCCGGATGATAGACCCGGATCGGTCGGAACTCCCTGTAGAAGGGCTTCTGCTCGCTCCACGGCACGCCGGTCGCGGCTCCGCCATCCACGGTGATGGCCTGGCCGGTCACGAAGCTCGACCGGTCGCTCGCGAGGTAGAGGACCGCCTCGGCGATATCACGCGGCCTGCCGGCACGCGGGATCGGTTGCCGGCGGGCGAAATCATCCACCTGGTCCTCGATCAGACTGTCCGGCCTGCCTACCGTGTTGGCCGCCAGCGGAGTTGCGATGTAGCCGGGACAGACACAGTTGACCCGGATGGAGTACTCGCCCAGTTCCATCGCCGAGACCTTCGAGAGGTGGATGACAGCCGCCTTGGCGGCCGAGTAGACCTGCGGTCCGCGCCCGGCGGTAATCCCGGCGATACTGCCGGTGTTCACGATGCTGCCGCTGCCCTGCGCCTTCATCGCCGGGATCGCGTGCTTCATGCCGAGGAAGACTCCGCGAACCAGCACGGAGAAGGTCAGGTCGAAGGCGTCGGCCGGGATCGCATCGATCGGACCGAGCACGCCGCCGAACCCAGCGTTGTTGAACATGCAGTCGAGCCGGCCCCAGCGGTCGAGCGCCAGGTCGACGGCCGCCTTCACCTGCTCCTCGGACCGGACCTCGCAACTCGAGAAGAAGGCCCGCGGTCCTAGTTCGCGTGCCAGCGCCTCGCCGCGCTCGTCCTGCATGTCGGCGATCACCACCCGCGCGCCCTCGGCGACGAACAGCCGCGCCGTCTCCGCCCCGATGCCGCTCGCCCCTCCGGTGATGACGGCGGTTCTGCCCTCGAGTTCTGCCATGGCTGCGGTTCTCCCGACCTGTGATACGGCTGGGCCCATTGTCTCGCAGATCACCCGCGCTGTCCGCCCCCACGGGTACCGCGAGCCTTCCGTCGCCGCGCCGGCGCGCATAGAATCCCGCAGCCTCACCATTGCGGAGACCACCCGTGGCCTGGGAACGTCAACTCGCCGAACTTCGGTACAAGCTTGCGATCGCCGGGGAGCAGGGCGGCAGGGAGAACGTGGCGCGCCAGCATGCGAAGGGTCGGCTGACCATTCGCGAACGGATCGACGGCGTGCTGGACGAGGCGAGCTTTCGCGAGATCGGTCCAGGTGCTGGCGGTGTCGAGCGTAACGAGGCGGGCGAGATCGTCGCGTTCTCGCCGGCAAACTTCGTTCTCGGTTTCGGACGCATCGATGGCCGTTCCTGCGTGATCGGCGGCGAGGACTTCACGCTGCGCGGCGGCTCGCCCAACGAGGCCGGCCTGCGCAAGAGCATTTACACCGAGGAACTGGCGCTGCAGTACCTGGTGCCGCTTGTGCGGCTGCACGAGGGCGGGGGCGGCAGCGTGACAGGTGCCGGCGGCAAGGGTGGCGCCCCGGTTGGCTCCCCAGTGTTTCACCCGCCCCGGTTCCAGTCGGTCGCCCGGACCATGCGTGCGGTCCCGGTGGCGGCCGCGGCACTCGGGCCGGTTGCGGGTCTGCCGGCCGCCAGGCTGGTCGCATCACATTTTTCGGTCATGACCCGCACCGGGTCGCAGGTGCTGGTCGCCGGACCCAAGGTGGTGGAACGGGCCCTGGGGCAGGCGATCTCCAAGGAGGAAATGGGCGGGGCAGGCGTGCACGCACGCAACGGCGTTGTCGACAATGTCGCTGAGGACGAGCAGGGCGCGTTCAGCCAGATCCGCCACTTCTTGTCCTACATGCCGACCAACGCCTGGGAGATTTCCGCCGCCGTCCCGTCCCCGGATCCGGTCGACCGTCGCGAGCAGGCCCTCGTCGACATGGTGCCGGAAGACCGTCGCAAGGTCTACGACATGCGCCGCATCATTTCGCTGGTCGTCGATCGCGATTCGGTTTTCGAACTCGCGCGAAGCCATGCCAGGGGACAGATTACCTGCCTGGCGCGACTCGACGGCCAGCCGGTCGGTCTCTTCGCCAACGACTGCCGACACTATGCCGGTGCCATGACCGCCGAGGGATCGCAGAAGGTCCGGCGGTTCATCCAGACCTGCCAGACCTTCAACCTGCCGATCGTCACCTTCGTCGACGAGCCCGGGTTCATGATCGGTGCCGAGGCGGAAAAGGCGGCAACCATCCGCCACGGAACCGATCTCGTCCTCGCTGCCGCCGACTGCACGGTGCCGTGGGCCTCGGTGATCGTGCGCCGGTCATTCGGAGTGGCGGCCGTGGCGCATTACGGCCCGGGGGCCTACGTGCTCGCCTGGCCGTCGGCGGAGATGGGTGCCGTCCCGGTCGAGGGCGGTGTCGCCGTGGCCTTCGGCCGCGAGATCGACGCCCATCCAGATCCGGAACGCCGGAGAGCCGAGCTCGAGGCGGCGATGGCACACCGGTACTCCGCGGTGCCACGCGCCGAATCCCTGGCCATTCACGACATGATCGACCCGCGCGAGACGCGCCCGGCCCTGTGCGACTGGGTGGCGCGGGCGCGGGCACTGCTTCCCGATGTCATCGCCAGGAAACCCCGGCTACCGCGCTAGGACCGGGGCTGTGCGCCGCGTCGGTTGTGCATCACCTGTGCCTCTGACAGCTGGAAGCCGACCAGGATCCGGTAGTCCAGCCAGGGCTGGTCGGTCCCGGGCAGGAACGGCTCGATCACTTCCTGGTGGATGACCCGGCGGGCCTCGCCCTCGAAGGTCAGTTCAAGCGCGAATTCCTGCTTGGCAATGATCCGGCCGCCTGGACCGGTCACGGCGACGAAGAATGGCTGCCGTGCAATCGCGTCAACATTGGCGGGCCCGCGTTCAGCGAGCACCAGGAACCCGACGGTCATCGACATGCCCCGGCTTCCGAGCGTGCACTCCGAGCGCAGGTCCGCAAGGTAGGCCGACCACAGCTTTCGGTCAGGGTCCACGGACGTCTCGGGCTCGAATGCGGTCACCCGCGCAAGACCGTCCACCAGCCCGACCGGGGGGCAGGGTTCGGGGATCTCTTCGGTCGCACAACCGAACAGCAGCAATGCGGTCACCGGCACCACGACTCGCAGTTTCATGAACACCACCCGCAGAACGTCGACGCGCCAGACCCTAGCTGTTTGCCCCGGCACGTGCAAAGCGGTCTGCAGTGACGCATGGTGCCTGCGAACTGGCCACGGCGGCGGTGTATGTGCATACTGACGTCCGTCGCTCGACCAGCACGGCCAGGCCCATGACGCAGCCCCCGCTTGCCATCCGTCTCGCGGCCCCGCGCGGTTTCTGCGCCGGTGTCACGCGTGCCATACAGATCGTCGAGACCTGCCTCGAGAAATACGGTGCGCCGGTCTATGTCCGCCACCAGATCGTCCACAACCAGCACGTCGTGCGCGATCTCGAGGCGAGAGGCGCCATCTTCGTGACGGAGCTCGACGAGGTTCCCGACGACCGCCCGGTGGTGTTTTCCGCCCACGGAATTCCCCAGGCGGTCACAATGGAGGCCGAGCGTCGCGACCTGGTGTACTTCGATGCAACCTGTCCGCTGGTGACCAAGGTGCACAAGAGTGCCGCGCGCTACAGCGTTGCCGAACGGATGGTGATCCTGATCGGCCATGCCGGTCACCCCGAAGTCGTCGGCACCCTGGGGCAGCTGCCGTCCGACAGGATCGCGCTGGTCGAGTCGGTCGAGGATGTCATGGCACTCGACTTCCCCGCTGACCAGCCGCTCGCCTACATCACCCAGACCACCCTGTCGGTGGATGACACGGCAACCATTGTCGCGGCGCTAAAACAACGGTTCCCCGAGGTCCTTGGGATGGCGGAACGCGACATCTGCTATGCGACCACCAACCGGCAAAACGCCGTGAAGACCATCGCGCCCGATTGCGACGGGCTGATCGTGATCGGAGCATCCAACTCCTCCAACTCGAGGCGGTTGGTGGAAGTCGCGCAGGCAAACGGCTGTCCGGACGCACTGCTGCTGTCGGATGCCGGCGAACTCGACCCCGACTGGCTCAGGGACAAGGCAGTGGTCGGGATTACAGCCGGAGCCTCGGCTCCGGACATCCTGGTCAGGCAGTTGATCGATGCCTGCGGCGAAAGCCGGGAGTTGATGGTGGAAGAGGTCGAGATCACGCGGGAAGACGCCCGGTTCAGACTGCCACGCGGGCTCGAGGCCTGACCCGGGCTTCGTCGTGGCCGTCTACACTCAGGTCGGCGACGAGGATCTCGACGGGTTCCTTCGTGACTACGACATCGGCACGCTAACGTCGTTTTCCGGCATTGCCGAGGGTGTGGAGAACTCCAACTTCCTGGTCCGCACCACCGCGGGAAGCTGGATCCTGACCCTTTATGAGAAGCGGGTGAACCCGGACGACCTGCCGTTCTTTCTCGAACTGATGCGCCACCTGTCCGGCCGCGGCCTGTCCTGTCCGACACCGGTTGCCGGGCGCGACGGCATCACGCTCCGTCAGCTGAACGGCCGCCCTGCGGCCATGGTCACCTTCCTTGAAGGTGTCTGGCCACGGCGGATCGCGCCCGAACACTGCCGGTCGCTGGGCACCGCGCTGGCCCGGCTGCACCTCTCCGGTGGCGGCTTTGGCCGGACCCGGATCAACGCGCTCTCGCTTGACGCGTGGAGACCGCTGCTGGCGTCGTGTCAGCTCGAGGACCGGGAGATCTATATCGGCCTGTTCAACGAACTCAACGTTGAACTGCGCTGGCTGGAAGCCCACTGGCCCCGGTCCCTGCCACATGGTGTCATCCACGCGGACCTGTTCCCTGACAATGTCTTTTTCCTTGGCCACGACGTTTCCGGGATCATCGACTTCTACTTCGCGTGCAACGATTTCCTGGCCTACGATCTCGCAGTCTGCCTGAACGCCTGGTGCTTCGAGAATGACGGCAGTTTCAACGTGACCAAGGCGCGGCTGCTCGTCTCGGCCTACCAGGCCGTCCGGCCCCTCGATGAAGCCGAGTGCTCCGCGCTGCCGGCGCTCTGCCGGGGGGCCGCCATCCGGTTCCTGCTCACCCGGCTCTACGACTGGCTCAACCACCCGCCCGGGGCCCTGGTCCGGCCCAAGGACCCGATGGAATACCTGAAGAAACTGCGCGCGCACCAGCAGGTGCGTGGGGCCGGCGCCTACGGACTGTAGCAGGGCAGGACAGACAGAATGACCGTGCGGGCGCCAGGCTCATGACTGTTCACAGTATCGGTATATCACCGTGTCCTGACGCGCATGCTGCCAACGGCCTGTTCTCCGTATGAGGCACGCTCGTCGGCAGTGAGGTCCTGACGGTGAAACCGCGAACGTGCGGCCTCGAGCAGTCTTTCCCTCTCGCGCACGACCTCGAAACGGTCTTCCCCTGCCTGTGACAGATTGCCGATCACGTTCCGGTGATGCGGATCGACCACTTCGAACCGTGCCCGCGCCTGATTGGCCCTGAACCGAGCCTCCTCGAACGCCAGCTCCGCCAGCCGGACGCGCTCGGCCGCTTCCTTGCCATGCTCTCCGGTGGCGTGGAGCGCGGCTTCCACTCCCAGGGGCTGGACGGCCTGGAGGACCACGGCGGCGACAGCCTCGTCAACATCCGCAGCGCCGAAGGAGATGCACGTCGTGCCGTTCGTGTGCGCGTGCCTGCCCTGGTAGAGACAGCGGCCGGCCCTGCTGCTCCCCGAGTGGACAACCTGGAGCTTGTGGGTGCAGCGCCCGCATCTCAACTGGCCGCCGGAAGCGCACCACCGTTGCGCGTCGCTCCCCTGAGGGTCGGCTCATTGGCAGCAATCAGATCACGGTTCCTTTCGTATGCGTTCCGGTCGATGCATCCCTCGTGATAGTCACGGATCAAGACCTTCCTGTCGTCAGGAGTACGTCGAACCTCATGCACCACCCATCTGCGTCCATCCTGGATGATCGTGCGCCGGGTCTTGCGCCCGCAGGCCCAGGCTCCCGCGTAAATCGGGTTGGTCAGGATCTGGCGGATGGTGTTGAATAGCTGCAGCTTCCAGACAACCCGCCATCCGTAAACTCCGGTCGGAAGAGACCGGAAGGGAAGCTCGATACCTTCCTGGCGGAACCACAGGCAGGGTAGGGTGGAGCCCGCATGGCGCGTGCCGGTCTCGAACGCCCGGCGGTCGAGCAGGTCACGGCGGCTCAGGAACAGCCCCGCGCGCTCCTGCGGGTGTCCATCGCCTTCTTCGAATGGTTCGGCCTCGCTTCTCCGCGATGCCGTTCCACGGCTTTCTCCCGTCGAACCGCCTTGTACGGATCCGTGTGCCCGTTTGCTCAGAGGCTCCGTCCTGTCCCGATTGCATGTCTGACGGACCCGGTCGGGTCTCCGAAATTCGACACCGCGACCGTTTCAACCCGCCAACAGCTCGGCGACACAGGTGTCCAGAAAATCCATGAAGCGGCTGTCCCGCCGGTTTGGCGACGCAACGCAATGGCCCCAGACCGAGTCGTAGCTTCGAAGATCGGCGTTCGGCATGTGCGCCGCCTCAAGGGCATTGTCCTCCGGCCGGAAATAGAGATCCGTCGTGCACGGGACGAGGATCGCCCGGGCACGGATGGCGCGGAGCGCGCATTCGAAATCTCCCCCGTAGCGCGCGTTGGCGCTGATATCTCCCAGCTGCCAGGTCCGGATCTTGGCCAGAAGGTCGTTCGCGTCCCACCCGAGATGGTCCTGCTCCCAGTCGAGCAGCAACTCTTCCCAGGTCTCGATACCGAGCTCGCGGTGGAGCCGTTCGCGAAAGAAGGTCTGCGAGTACGCCCACCCCGCGTAAACCCGTCCGAAGGCCCTGAGGCCCTTGTCGGGCGGCGAGTCATAGTCGCCGCCCGAGAATGCGTCGTCGGCCATGAGCGCCGCCTTCGGCCCTTCGAGAAATACCTTGTTGTGCGGTGAGGTACGCGCCGAGGCGCAGAAGGGCAGGATGGCGCCCACCATGTCCGGAAACTGTGCGCCCCACTGATACGCCTGGCATCCGGCCATCGACCACCCGAGAACGAGCGCGACGCGGGTCACGCCGAGTTCTTCGGTGATCAGCCGGTGCTGGCAGGCGATGTTGTCGTAGAGTGTGACGATGGGGAAGCGCGGCCCGTCGAAGGGCGGCGCGGTCGTGCTCGGCGACGAGGAGAGACCGTTGCCGAACATGTTGATCGAAACGATGTAGTAGCGCGACGGATCGAGCGCCCGCACCCTCCGCAGATAGCTCTCATTGCGAACATGCGTACCGGTATAGAAGGTGGGCATGACGATCGCGTTGTCGGCGCGCGCGTTGAGCGTACCGTACGTCTTGTAGGCGAGCCTCGCATCCGGCAGCGTGACGCCCGATTGCAGGGTCACTGCGCCGAGTTCGAAGACCTCGTAGTCCCGGGTCAATTCGCGCGACCCTCCGCGTCGTTCAATAGAGTCGCAAGTATTCCTGCACTTCCCAGTCGGTCACCGCCTGGTGATAGCGCTCCCATTCGTTGAACTTGTACTCCGACCAGGACTTCAGCAGCGCCGGGCCAAGCACCTCCGCCGCAAGCGGGTCTTCGTTGAGCTTCTCGGTCGCCTCCAGCAGGTTTCGCGGCAGCCGCTGCCCGCCGTGGGCGAGGATTTCTTCATCCGAGAGTGAGTAGAGATCCTTGTTCAGAGGCGGGCCGGGATCGATTTCTCCGGTCACGCCGTCGACGGCCGACGCGGTCGTCATCGCGAGCGCCAGATACGGGTTCATGCACAGATCGGTTGCCCGGTTCTCGATGCAGAACCGGTTCTGCGGCAGGCGCAGCATGGCCGAACGGTTGTTGTTGCCGTAGGTCATGTGGGTCGGGGCCCAGGTGTAAACGCCGCCCTCGAACCCGGGGACGCGGGCCACCAGGCCGTTATAGGAGTTGACCGTACAGGCGGTGATCGCGGTCAGCGCCGCGCCGTGTCGCAGCAGGCCGCCGACCGCATGGTAGGCGGCGGGCGCCCAGTCACCGTTGGCCTCGAAGAAATTGGCCCCCGAAGCGTCGACCCGCTGCATCGAATAGTTGATGTGCGCGCCTGAGCGCCAATCTCCGATCGCGGGCTTGGGCATATAGGTGACGAACAAGTCCCGCTGCTTGGCGACTTCCTTCAACAGCACGCGCAGGAAAACCAGCCGGTCGGCCATCCCGACGAGATCGGTGTATCCGAAATCGAGTTCGATCTGTGAATAGCTGCCTTCGCAGACCACATCCTTCAGCCCCCAGCCGAGTTCCACGAGGATGTCGATGACCGGGCCGAGGAAACCCATGGAATCGATGGTGTACTCGATGTCGTAGCCGAATGCCTGACGCCGCGGCCGCACGCCCTCGCCCGGCAACGGATCGTCGTCGAACGCCTTGACCGGCCGGCCGTCGCGCCAGCGCATCACGATGAACTCCGGCTCGATTCCCGCGAAACCCGTATATCCCTTCGCCGCGGTGTCGCGCACCGCCCTCTTCAGCGTCTGGCGGGGACAGAGATTGTATGGCGCATTCTCCCACCACAGATCGGCGAACATCCACGCGCAGCTGCGGTCCCAGGGGCAGATGATCAGCGAGTCGAGATCGGGGATCGGGATCTGGTCCGAATCCGCCGGCCCAAGCTCCGGCACGAAAGAGACCGAGTGCACCGCGAATTGCGGTCCCTTGCCCATGCACAGGTTCTCGAAATCGCTGAGCGGGATCGGCTTGGTCTTCGGCAGACCGTGCATGTCGATCCAGCAGGAGAAAACGTAGCGGACGCCCGCTTCTTCGAGCTTCGCATGCTCTTCGCGAACGCGCTCGATGTCGGGAAGTGCCCCAGCCATCGTCGATTGAGTCGCGGTCATCGATTGGCTCCCCTCGCTTCGATTCGATCGGTCCGGCGGTAAAATCCGCACTCTTGGACGTTGTTGGGCTGTTGATATCAAATTAATATTGACATTCTTTTCTGATTCTGAAGATCATGGACATGATAGTGCGGAAATGACAATAGGGAACATGGACCGCATGCAGGTGCGCCACGATCTGAACCGGCGACCGGAGTGAAGCCGTTGCGAGCGGTGAACCGGCAAGGCATGGTCGAAATCGCGGACAGCGTCTCGCCGCTGTCGTCTCCGTTCGACGACCTCAATCAGGAGATCGTTCGGCGTCTGCGAGAGGACGGGCGGGCGGCCTACGACGTCATCGGGCAGGAGCTGGGCGTATCGGGCGGAACCGTCCGCAACCGGGTCGCCCGGATGCGCGAGGCCGGCATGCTTCGCATCGTGGCCCTGGTGGACCCGGTGGCCGTCGACTACGAGACCAACGCGATGCTGGGCGTCAAGACTGCGTCGGGCGTCGCTCCCGGGGCTGTCGCGGAGCGGCTCGACCCCAATCCTGCCGTGGTCTACGTCATGTGGGTAAGCGGCCGCTACGACCTGCTTGTCGAGATCGTGTGCGACGAGGAAGCCGAGTTCGCATCATTCCTCAACGAGCACATTCACGGCCATTCGGATATCGCGCATGTCGAGGTCATGACCCGACTCGGCATGTTCAAGAACCAGTTCCTCCTCAAGCGCCACGTGCCCTGATCGGCAGGACGCTCCCGGGAGACCGCGATGAGGCTGTCGTTGAAATCGATCCTGGGCAAGGAAGCGCTGGCCGCTTTCGAGGCCCCGGGACCGGTGGCTCAGGGGCTGCCGGCCGCAGCCTACACGAGCGAAGCGTTTTTCGCGCTCGAGAACGAGCGATTGTTCGCCCGGTCCTGGGTGTTCGCGGGCTTCGCGCACGAACTTGCCGAGACCGGCGACGTCTTGCCGGTCACCGTCGGGGGCAGGCCGGTGCTCCTGGTTCGAAACGCCGGGCAACAGGTTCGCGCCTTTCACAACGTGTGCCGGCACCGAAGCCTCAAGCTCGTCGACCGGCCCGGCAATCTGGGATCGAAGATCCGCTGCCCCTACCACTCCTGGACTTACGGTCTGGACGGCGCGCTGCGGCTCGCACCCTATTTCGGGGGGCGCGACCTGGGCGCCTTGCCGGAAGGCTTCGATCGCGAGCGGCACGGGCTGGTTCCGGTCAGATCGGAGACCTGGCACGACTGGATTTTCGTCAACCTGAGCGGCGACGCACCTCCGTTCGAGAATTTCATTGCCCCGCTGATCGCGCGGCTCGACGGGGTCGACCTGAGCGAACTCAACCCCCTGGTCACCATCGACCTGGGTGAGGTGGCGGCGAACTGGAAGCTCCTGATCGAGAACTTCATCGAGCCCTACCACGTCCAGTTCGTACACCAGACGACCACCGAGCAGCCGCTCACCGACCATTACACGATCGACGATCCGGGGTGTCTGGGATGCGCGGTGGACGTCTCCCGGAAGGCGAAACGGGAAGACACGTTGTCGGCGGATTCCCGCTATCTCACGCTGTTCCCCAACTTCGGCTTCGGGCTCTACCTCCCCGATCAAGTCGGCGTACATCTGGATATCCCGGTGGCACCGGACCGGACGCTCCAGCGCCGCGCGATATACCGCCTCGGCCACGACCCTGCACCGACCGAACTCACCGAGCGCATCGCGAAGTTCTGGCGCGACGTGCATACCGAGGACCGGGACATGTGCGAACGGCTCCAGAAGGGACGCGCTTCCGACGCCGCAGGTGGCGGGGTGCTCTCTCCGGTGTGGGAAAACTCCGTGCGCAGCTTCCAGAAGCTGGTGGTGGATCGCCTGAAATGAGCGCGAGGCCGAAATCGGACCCCGTGACGCAAACCCAGCGGAGGGAGCGAGCGACAGTTCATTTTCTCAATGAGATGCTTGCAGGATTACGGGCCGAGATCGGTGGGGGGGACGCTGACCGGCCATCATGAAAGGGCTTCTGGCTGGCCCGGTGGCTCGGCATGCAGGCGTCGCAGATCGATGTCCTGGTCCGTGATCCCGCGAGCCTCGAGGTGGTTCGCAAGGTGAAGCATGCGAAGACCGACAGGATCGACGCGCAACGGATGGTTCGTGCACTGCGGGCGTGGAACCCGGGGCGAGGAGGAGGCTCTGGCTCTGTCTGTGGTTCGGATCCGACGGAGGAAGAGCAGGATGCCACACTTCTTCTTCGCAACCGGGAACGCTCGTGAAAGAACGCACCAGGCTGCGCAATGCGATAAAGGGATTGCTGAAGCTGCAGGGGATCCGGGAGCTGATCGCGGGTCGGGTTCTCCTGTTGCGCGAAGTCGCGTTATTGAGCCGGGCGGAGCGGCGCAAGACAGCGGTGCGCGAGCACGTGGCCTCTCGGCACAGTGTCAAACCATCGGATGGAGCCACCCGCTCCCCTCATATTCCATCGCCTTTGACTGACGGTCGATGCCAGCTATCCTGATCGTTCGGAATTCGGTACTTCCCAAGTTCACGAATGGCAAATCGGTCCTGCAGCTTTACCCATGCGATCGCGCGCAGGCCCGCCACGACTGTCGTGGCTGGTTTGCGCGCAGCTGATACGGGAGTGCCGGATCACTGCTCGTTCAAGCAACACCATGCGGACTATGTAGACGCGCTTCGATCAACCGGAGCGGTCGTCGAGGTCCTGCCTCCTCTCGAGGCATTCCCCGACTCGGTCTTCGTCGAGGACACGGCCCTGTGTCTGCCCGAGGGTGCGGTCGTGATGCGCCCTGGCGCACCGTCGCGACTCGGCGAGGCCCAGGCCATCGCACCTCACCTCACGAAGCATTACGAGGACATCCGGTCCATTGAGGCGCCCGGGTTCATCGAAGGCGGTGATATTCTGGTGACCGAAAGAGAAATCCTGGTCGGACGCTCCGCGCGCACCAGTCGTGACGGCATCGACGCTCTGAGAAGCATCGTGGACGCCTGGGGATATACAGTGCGCGAGGTGTCAACGCCGCGTGGCGTCCTGCACTTCAAGACCGATTGCGCGATTCTCGACGAGGAAACCATTCTGGCCACGCCACGGCTCTCCGCATCCGGCTGCTTCAAGGGCTACCGGATCATCCATACCGCCGAAGGCGAAGACGCATCCGCAAACATCGTCAGGTTCAATGATCTGGTGCTGGTCCCGGATGGCTTCCCGAAGACCGCCGAGCATCTCGTCTCACGCGGATACAACCTGAGACCTGTCCGAAACACGGAAGCGGCAAAGCTCGATGGCGGCATGTCCTGTCTGTCGCTGAGGTTTTCCCCCCGGCGGTAAGCCGCACTCGGAAGAAGACAGGGCGCTTGAGGAGGCAACACCCGATCCGGGAAGCATGTTGCAAAATTCGGGACCCTGGCTTCGCACTCGATGCCGACCCCGGAGTACCGCCGGCAGCCGGACACCAGTCAGCGAAACCGGGCACGCCCGCCACCGACACCTGCCATGATCACGCGCCGTCGTTCGATCCGGGGAAGGAATTCGGCACGCACGACGGGGAGGTTTCGCGAGTTGAGCGACGTGTTGGCCTGACGCCGTATCAGGACACGGGCACGGGCTCACCCGTCCATTCTCGCACGCGGTGCCCGACAACCGCCGGGTCACGCCGGATCAGAGTGTCGTCAATCATCTGCGGCACCAGTCCGAGGCCGGAACCGTGATCTGCACGTCGGCCGACGCGCAAACCCGGTGCTACCCGTCGGACGCGACAAGCGGGATGCGCAGCTGCTGGCGATACCCATACCCTCTCATGGGGGTCGGCGATGCACCGGCACCGCGTAGCGGCCGGCGGGCACGGTGAGGCGATCGATACCGGCGGACAGCCCGCCGACCGGCACCGTGTCCGGGTCGATCTCGACACGGGCATCCGAACGCAGGATCCCCGGCGCGACGAAGCGCGGATTGTCGTGCGACAGGCTGAAGACGTGATCCGGCGCGACACCCTGCTCGCGCATCCAGCCCATGAGCTTGAGGAAACAGTTTCCGATGCCGGTGCAGGGCCCGTCGTGGCGCATCCGTACAGCCTCGATGCGACTGATGGTTTCGGTCCGGACGTCCGTTCATCTCCCCGCGCGGAGCGGTTTGACCGATCCGCCGGCATCTGGCATGTGGGGCGGGTGATGACGCGGGTGCAGATCTATACCGACGGCGCGTGCAGCGGTAACCCCGGTCCGGGCGGCTGGGGAGCGGTGCTGGCCTGGGGATCGCATCGCAGGGAGATCTCCGGCGGCGACCCTGATACTACCAACAACCGCATGGAGCTGATGGCCGCAATCCACGCGCTGGAGACGCTCACGCGACCGGTCAGCGTCGACCTGCACACCGACAGCACGTACCTGCGCACCGGGATCACCAGCTGGATCAGGAACTGGGAACGCCGCGGCTGGATCACGGCGGCCGGCACACCGGTCAGGAACGCTGAACTCTGGCGCCGGCTGCAGAAGGCCGCCCTGCCCCACGACGTCAGGTGGCACTGGGTCAAGGGCCACTCCGGCCACCCGGAAAACGAACAGGCCGACGCGCTGGCGCGCGGCGCGATCCCGTAGGAGATTGCCTCCGGACGGCCGGTTGCTCCGGCCGGTCAGTGCATCAGCATGATCGGCGTGACCACGCGGCGCAGCGCCTGGCGGGTCACGCCGCCGAGGACGAATTCCCGCATCCGGCTGTGCGAATACGCCCCCATCACCACCAGGTCGGCGCCGATGTCGGCGGCTTCGCTCATCAGGAGGTCGGAGACCGGGGCGCCGCCGGCCGAGATGGTGCGAACTTCGGCCGTGATCCCGTGCCACGACAGGCTCGATGCAAGGTCCTCGGCCGAAGGGCCGGACTTTGCACCGGTATCCACGTACCCGATCACCACACGCTTCGCGGACTTGAGCATCGGCATGGCCGCCATCACCGCCCGGGCCGCGTTGGCCGCCCGGTTCCAGCCGATCATGATCGTCGACCCGATGCTCTTGGGGATGGTTCGCGGCACCACCAGGACCGGGCGACCGGCATCGAAAACCGCGTGTTCGAGGACAGACAGTGTCGATTCACCCGCCGTGGTCCCGGCCACTCCGCTGATCAGCAGGTCAAAGACCCGGGCGCGTTCGGACAGTACCCGGTCAGCCCGGCCGGCCAGCACCAGCCAGCTCGCCGTCACCCCCTGTCCCGGCGCCGCCTCGTTGACCCGGGCTGCCGAGTGGCGGGACGCCACCTCGTCGAACAGGCGCTGGGCATCACCTTCCAGGCCGCTGAGACGGTCACGCATGCCCTCGAACTCACGCATGATCTGGCGCTCGGTCATCCCCTCGATGATCGGTGGCATGTTGAGCACCGAGTCTCCAGTGACATGAACCCCGGTCACGTGCCCCTGCGCCTGCTCGGCAAGCAGGAACGCGGTCTCGACGGCCGCTTCCGCTTCGCTGTCCGATACCAGAACCAGGCTGTTGTGAATGCTCATGTCGCATGCTCCTCGTCCATTGCGGTGTGATTGCGGCGAGATTCGAATCGCCCCCTATCCCATGCCATGTTCAGCCAGAAAGGCCCGGGTCGCCTCGGCGCATTCCCGGGCATGGGAACAGGCAATGCCGTGCCGCGACGAGGCGATGACCATCAATCGCCCGTTCGGCAGCAGATCCTTGAGTTCCGCCGGAATCGCAAGCGGAATGAACGGGCTCGCATCCGGTTGCATCAACAGCACCGGTGCGCTGACCGCATCGAGCCGGCCTGTCAGGTCGGCGCCGACCAGCACCGTCGCCATGGCGAGGATGGTCTCGGGGTCACTGGTGCACTGCACCTCGTGAAACCACGTCCGCACAGGAGCCGGAATGCTGCCCGGCAGAAACCGCTTCTCGAGCATGTCGCGCGACCAGGCCTCGAACCCGTCGCGTTCCATCGCCAGGCGCCAGTCGGCGACATGCCGCAGGGTGCCGCCGCGATGGGCGGTTGAACAGGTGGCCACGGCGCGCACCCGCTGCCCCAGCGCGGCGGCGGCGCACAGCGCGATGGTTCCCCCCATCGATTCACCGACCAGCACCAGGTGCTTCGCCCCCTCTGCCTCGGCAACGCCACGAACCAGATCAACGTAGAAATCAAGCGACAGCGCCTGGTCACTCCGCCACGGCGCCGAGCCGCCATGCCCCGGCAGGTCGAGCCGGATCACCGGAAACAGCCCGGCAAGATGAGGCAGCCACTCGCACCAGATATCGCGGTCCGCCCCGACGCCGTGGATGAACACGAGCGCGGTGTCGCCGCTGCGCCACGGAGGCGTCATGTCGCTGGCAGTATATCGTACCTGCTGTCCCTGGACGTGCAGTTCTGGCATCCGGTGTTCCCCGACGGCGTTGGCCACGCGGATGCTACCTGTCGGGTTTGCGTGACTGCAAGCGTTCCGCCCGGTTCCCTGCCGTCTGCTGCAGGTTCCCGACACGGCGACGTTCCTCAAGGTCCGCCCACAGGGTGCGGACACGTCCGGCCTCATCGATCACCAGTACGCCGCAGGCACTGAAGGTGCGTGCCCCGCCGTGCCCGCTTGCCCCCGGCTGGTCGCCCAGCACCGGAACCGCCAGCGGCAGGGCGGCAACGAAGACCGCCATGGCGACCGATTTCCGCAAGACGAACCTCTCGGGCCGGTGGATCACAGCGGGATATTATCGTGTTTTCGCCACGGATTCTCGCGTTTCTTTCCGCGCAGCATCGCAAGTGATCGCGCGATTCGGCGGCGCGTGTTGCGCGGCATGATGATGTCGTCGATATAGCCGCGGGCGCCGGCGGCAAACGGGTTGGCAAATGTCTCGCGGTACTCTTCGGTCAGCGCCGCAATACGCTCAGGATCCTCGAGCGAACCGCGGAAGATGATCTCCACCGCACCCTTCGGCCCCATCACCGCGATCTCGGCAGACGGCCAGGCAAAGTTGACGTCACCCCGCAGGTGTTTCGAACTCATCACGTCGTAGGCGCCGCCGTAGGCCTTCCGGGTAATCACCGTGACCTTGGGCGTGGTCGCTTCGGCATAGGCGAACAGCAGTTTCGCCCCGTGCTTGATGATGCCGCCGTATTCCTGCGCGGTTCCCGGCAGGAAGCCCGGAACGTCGACGAAGGTAACGATCGGGATGTTGAAGCAGTCGCAGAAGCGGACGAATCGCGCCGCCTTGCGCGAGGAATCGATGTCGAGGCAGCCTGCCAGCACCAGCGGCTGGTTGGCGACAATTCCGACAGTCGACCCCTCGATCCTGCCGAGGCCGATCACGATGTTGCCGGCGAAGTCGGGCTGGATCTCGAAGAAATCCTCCTCGTCCAGCACCTTCAGGATCAGTTCCCGCATGTCGTAGGGCCGGTTCGGATTGTCGGGCACCAGGGTGTCGAGCGAGGACTCGGCGCGCTCGACAGGGTCGCGTGTCGGGCGCACCGGCGGCATCTCCCGGTTGGATGCCGGCAGGAAATCCATGAAGCAGCGCAGCTGCAGCAGCGCCTCGACATCGTTTTCGAACACGCAGTCAGCCACGCCGGAGCGGCTGGCATGGGTCTGGGCGCCGCCCAGTTCCTCGTGGGTCACCGTCTCGTGGGTGACCGTCTTCACGACGTCGGGACCGGTCACGAACATGTAGGAGCTGTCCTTGACCATGAAGATGAAGTCGGTCATCGCCGGCGAGTAGACCGCTCCACCGGCGCACGGCCCCATGATCATCGACACCTGCGGAACCACCCCGGAGGCAAGGACGTTCCTCTGGAACACCTCGGCGTAGCCACCGAGCGATGCCACGCCCTCCTGGATGCGCGCACCGCCGGAATCGTTGAACCCGATCACCGGTGCACCGACCTGCATGGCCTGGTCCATGACCTTGCAGATCTTCTCCGCATGCGCCTCCGAAAGCGATCCCCCGAACACGGTGAAGTCCTGGCTGAAGACGAAGGCGAGCCGGCCGTTGATGGTCCCGTAGCCGATGACGACGCCGTCGCCCGGGATCCGGTTATCCGCCATGCCGAAGTCGGTGCAGCGGTGTTCCACGAACATGTCCCACTCTTCGAACGACCCCTCGTCGAAGAGAATGTCGATCCGCTCGCGCGCCGTGAGCTTGCCGCGCGCATGCTGGGCCTCGATTCGCTTCTCTCCGCCGCCGAGCCGGGCACTCGCCCGCTTGTCCTCGAGCTTCTGAATGATGTCATGCATGCGTTCTCTCCGACCTTTCCGCCGACTGCCGCCGCAGCCCGTTCAGTTCACGCTCCGGCACAGCCGGAGCAGCCGTTCCGCCGCCAGCAGTTCCCGGCGCACGGTATCCCTCCGCTCCCGTGCTTCCTCGTCCTCGCCCCAGCGCCCGGCCTGCCATATTTCGTCGAGCTGTGCCGCGACGGCGGCTTCGTCGCCGGAGATGCGGCCCTCGGCCACCGCGAGCCCGAGGACCACCGAACCGCTGAGGGTTACCAGTTCGTGCAGCGCGACCAGTTCGAGGTCGCTGCGATCGGCAACCAGTGTCGCGATCGCTTCGAGCACGTCCGGCGACTGCTGTGCAGGCATCACTCCTGTGGTCACGGCCAGGGTGGTGCCGGTCCGCTCCGCACACCATTCGAGCAACGGGTCCCACAGACTGCACTGGCGCGCCACCAGTTCGGCGGGGGCCTCGGCGCGGTAGCTGAGCAGATCGGTTCGCGCATACTGCGCAATAGCGTCAACGACTTCGCCACGGCGCGGCACGACCCGGTCCACGGCGGTCGCGACCAGCGACATCAACGGCATGGTCCGGGGCACGATTTCGACTTCCTGGGCACGCCACTCGTCCGCCACCGCCTCGGCCAGTGCCCGGTTCGCCAGCACCAGTTCTCCGCCGGCCGGTGACCGCACCTCTCGGCTGTCGAGCAGGATCACGTAGCCCGCCCCGTCCTCTCCGACCGAAACCGCAGTGTAGAACCGTCGCCCCTGCACAGGCCTAGGCCTCCGGCCAGTCCGGCGCCGGGTCGTCGCCGGAGAACCCGAACAGCCGCCAGGTCGCCGCCATGTGGTCCGGCAGCGACGCACGGACTTCAAGCTGCGCCCCGTCGGGCCGCGGGATGCTGATCGACCGGGCATGCAGGTGCAGGCGTCGCGCGAGTCCATCGGCATCGACGAAGGCGTCTCGACCCCCGTACTTGCCGTCGCCGAGGACCGGGGTCCCCAGCGCCGACATGTGAACCCGGATCTGGTGGGTGCGGCCCGTACGGGGCCGCACCGCCACCCAGGCCACGCGGTGCCCCAGCTGTTCCACTACCTCGTAGTCGGTCACTGCGCGACGACCACCATCATGATCGACCTGCATCTTCTCGCGGTTGCCTGCAGCCATCTTCGCAATCGGCAGTGTCACCGTCGCCCGCACGGGACGCAGTTCCCCCACCACGACGCACCAGTAGACCTTGAGTGCCGTGCGGTCCCGGAACGCCTGGGCAAGCCAGCGCGCCGCAGTGGCCGAACGTGCCAGCAGGAGGACGCCCGAGGTATCACGGTCGAGCCGGTGCACCAGGCGCGGACGCTCATCGGCCCCCATGCGCAGCCCGTCGAGGGCAGCATCGAGATGCCGACCGATCCCGGTTCCGCCCTGCACGGCAAGCCCCGGCGGCTTGTCGATCGCCAGGATCTCGCGGTCGATGTGGCAGATCCGGCCGGCAAGCTCCTCGGCAAGTCCGGCATCGCCGCCGGACTTGCCGGGCACGGGCGGCAGGGTGGCGGCAGGCGGGATGCGCACGGTCTGCCCTGGCGCCAGGCGGTGTCCCGACCGGACCCGACCGCCGTCAACCCGGATCTGGCCGGTCCGCAACAGCTTTTCCAGACGGCCGCGGCCGATTGCCGGGACATGCAGGCGGAACCAGCGGTCAAGCCGCATCCCCTCCTCGCCCGCGGCGACGGTCTGCATCCGCACGCCCGTCATCAGGAGAGACTCCTGACAACGGCGATACCGGCAAACAGCGCCAGCACCGAAACCACGACCGACGCCGTCACGTAGAGCATGGCAAGCACGATCTCGTCGCGTTCGAGCAGGGCCCGGACGTCAAACGCGAAACTAGAAAACGTGGTGAAGGCGCCGAGCACACCGACCACGAGGAACCCGCGCAGCTCCGTCGATGCACCAGCCCGGGCCGACAGGTATTCCACCACGACCCCCATGAGAAACGATCCCGTCACGTTGACCATCAGGATACCGTACGGGAAGCCGGTGCCCAGCCACCGGGTGAGCAGCCCGACCGAGGACCACCGGGCCACCGCCCCGACGGCACCGCCAAGTGCGACGGCAAGGAGCAGCTTCATCTCCCGGCCCCTTCCCACGCGACACCGAAGATCCAGCCTTCCCGGAGCACCGTTCCCGCAAGACCCGACGGTACCGCGCAATGCTCCGGAACGAGATCACGTAACGCCGCGGCAACCAGAACCGCGTCGGTCTCGTCATCGCGCACCGGGCGCCAGGCCGGGTCCGGCGGATCCGAATGGTAGCGGGCCAGCGCCCGCTCCATGGTGTCCGGGTCCTGCCAGTGCCTCGGGTCGACACCGGCACGCACATAGAACAGGCGCGGGAAGATCTCGGCAACGACGGAGCGGCCGCGGGCCGGATCGAACGGCCAGATCGCAACCTGCCCCGCGAAGGGGCCGGTTGCAATCCGGTGCAGCATGCGCATGCCGGCAAATGACCCGGTCCCGACATTAGCCGGGCCGATGCATTTCAGGACCGGGTGCGGCGAGGTCTCCGCCGCGCAGGCGCGCTCGGTCTGGCGCTGACGGTAGCGGTACCGGTCGCCCCGGCCGGCCGGGCTGAGGACATAGCGGCGCCAGGGGCGGTCGGTGCGGGTGTAGAACGGCGCGCCGTACAGGTCCGGCGCGTGTGTACAGTCGGCCTCGACCTGGGACCACAACGCCGGGGCGCTGCGCGGCTGCATCTCGAGACCCGGGAAGTAACAGCCGCTGTCGGCGTGCGGCAGCGAGAAGGCAAAGTCGATTCCGGCGAACAGCCGCCGGGTCCGGGACTGCCGGCCCAGCCACAGGTACAGGTTCTCGCGGTCCCAGTACCGCCCGGCCGGCGGCGGCACCGGGCATGGCGCCGCCCTGCCGGGCAGGGCGACGGCGACCTGCAGACCAGGCAGCCGGGTTCCCATGGCGCCGGACCAGTCGACACCCACGAACATGTCGAAGCCCTCCCCCGACATGGTCATCCACCGGCCCGCTGGCGCAGCCGGTCCCAGTAGGCCAGCCGGCGAATGATGTCCCTCTCGAACCCGCGTTCGACCGGGTGGTAGAACCGGCGCCGTTCCATTCCGTCGGGAAAATGTTCCTGGCCCGAAAACCCGTGCTCGGCATCGTGGTCATAGCGGTAGCCGGCGCCGTACCCCAGATCCTTCATCAACCGGGTCGGCGCGTTCAGGATATGTGCCGGTGGCATCAGGGAACCGGTTTCCCGTGCCGCCTGCGACGCGGCGCCGAAGGCCCGGTAGGCGGCGTTCGACTTCGGCGCGGTCGCAAGGAAGATCACGCACTGCGCCATCGCAAGCTCGCCTTCCGGCGCACCCAGCCGGTCCCAGGCGTCCCAGCAGGCAAGGGCGTGGCCGAGCGCCTGCGGGTCCGCGAGCCCGATATCCTCGGACGCGAACCGGGTCAGCCGTCGCAGGATGTAGGCGGGGTCCTCTCCGCCGGCCAGCATCCGCGCCAGCCAGTACAGTGCCGCATCGACATCCGACCCCCTGAGCGACTTGTGCAGGGCACTGATGAGGTTGTAGTGCTCCTCCCGGTTCTTGTCGTAGACCGGAGCGCGCCGGAGTACGAGCGCGGCGAGACCGGCAGCGTCGAAGCGGTCGGTCGAGGGCAGACGCAACAGTTCCTCGGCCATGTTGAGCAGAAACCTGCCGTCGCCGTCCGCCATGGCGCGCAAGGCCGCCCGACCGTCATCGGAGAGCGGCAGTTCGCATCCCTCCAGCCGCTCCGCCCGCTCGAGCAGCAGCTCGAGCGCCGCGTCGTCAAGGCGACGCAGGACCATGACCTGGCAACGGGACAACAGGGCCGCATTGAGTTCGAACGACGGGTTCTCGGTCGTCGCACCGACCAGGATCACGGTCCCGTCCTCGACACTCGGGAGGAACCCGTCCTGCTGTGCACGATTGAACCTGTGAACCTCGTCGACGAACAGCAGGGTTCCGGTACCGGCCACACGGCGCTCTCGGGCCCGTTCGAATACCCGGCGCAAGTCAGCCACCCCGGAAAACACGGCGGAAAGTGATTCGAACGCGAGGTCGACATGACCCGCCATCACCCGGGCAATCGTGGTCTTTCCGCTGCCGGGAGGCCCCCACAGCACCAGGGATGCCAGCCGGCCGGCGCGCAGCATCCGTCCGAGCGGGGCATCGTCGGACAGCAGATGATCCTGACCGACGATGTCGTCGATGTGTTCCGGGCGCAGCCGGTCCGCCAGCGGTCTCGGTGCACCTTCTTCGAACAGCCCTGTCATCAGCCCGGGATTTCGCTGCTCAGCACCTTGCCGTCACGGCGGATCGAGATGGTCCAGCCCTCCTGCCGCCGGCCGGTCACCGCCTCGAGATCGGCGACGCGCTCGATCCTGTTCTCGTTGACCAGCAGCACGATGTCGCCGCGTCGCAGGCCAAGTCGGTTGGCAGGGCTGTTGCGAGCCACCTCGAGCACGATTACCCCGCGCTCCATGTCGTCGAACCCTTCCTCAAGCGCCAGGGCGGGAGACAGGTTGGCGACGGTGGATCCGGAGAACGGTGTTCGCCCGCCAAGCCGTGTCACGTCGGGTGCGGGCCGCCCGGGAGGCGCCTCCAGGCGCACGGTGAGCCTGCGCTCGCGGCCATTGCGCCAGACCCGCAGCGTCGCGCGCTGCCCGATCGACTGGGTAGCGAGCCGGTAGCGCAGGGCGTCGAGATCGGGAACCGCGACACCGTCCACCTCGAGCACCACGTCTCCAATCCGCAGACCGGCGTCGTCGGCAGCCGAACCGGGATAGACATTGTTGACGATCACACCCTGCGGCCGGTCGAAACCGAGCGAACCGGCCATGTCCACGGTGACCGTCTGACCGGAAAAGCCGACCCAGGGCCGCACCAGCCCGCCGCTCCGCGCCGCCTCGAGTACGGTCCGGACCATGTTGGACGGGACGGCGAACCCGATGCCGACGGAGCCGCCGCCCCTGCCGCTGAAGATCGCGGTGTTGATACCGATCAGGCGTCCGTCAGTGGCTATCAGCGCACCGCCGGAATTGCCCGGATTGATCGAGGCATCGGTCTGGATGAAGAAACTGTAGTCGGTGATGCCGACCGCGGTGCGCGCAAGCGCCGACACGATGCCGCTGGTCACCGTCTGGCCGACACCGAACGGATTGCCGATGGCAAGCACCAGGTCACCGACCTCGACGGTGTCGGAATCGCGCATGGCCAGATGCGGCAGGACCGTCCCGCCGGCATCGACCTGCAGGACCGCGAGATCGGTGCGTTCGTCCGACAGCAGCAGGGTTGCGGCAAATTCCCGCCGGTCGGCGAGCACCACCTTGATCCGGTCGGCGTTGGCGATGACGTGATGGTTGGTGACGACCAGGCCGGCGGGATCAAGGATCACCCCGGAACCGAGCGACTGGCGCGACCGGCGTTGCGGCCGGCCCGGGAAGATGTCACCGAAAAACCGGCGGAAGAACGGGTCGTCGAACAGCGGCGAGATCGATCGCCGCTCCTGCTGCTCGGCAATGGCGTAGATGTTGACGACCGCGGGTCCGGTCTCACGGACCAGCGGGGCGAAACTGAGATCGATCTGGCGGCGCGAGGAGGGAACGTCGGCGGCAAGAAGCGGCGCACCCGCGACCAGGACCAGCACCACGGTCGCAACCAGGCCACGCCATCCCGGGCCGCACCGCGCCATACCGCGGCACGGCCGGTGACTTCCCCGGGTCATGCCGGATCAGATGACGGAAACCGGGGTGGCCTGCGCGTCCTCGTCCTGGTCCTTCACCGGTCCCGAATCCTGGCCCCGGGCGTCCTCGTCTCGGTCAACAAGCTCGATGACGGCCATCGGCGCGCTGTCACCGTAGCGATATCCCGCCTTCAGCACCCTGGTGTATCCGCCCGGACGGTCACGGTAACGTTCGCCCAGGACTTCGAACAGCTTGCGCGTCATCGCCGGATCCCGCAGCCGGGCAAAGGCCACGCGCCGCGCGTGCACGGTGTCCGTACGGGCCAGGGTGATCAGCGGTTCCACCACACGGCGCAGGTCCTTCGCCTTGGGCAGGGTGGTGACAATCTGCTCATGCTTGATCAGGGCATTGGCCATGTTCTTGAACATTGCCTTGCGGTGACTCACCGACCGGTTCAATCGGCGTCCCGCCTTGCGATGGCGCATGGTCAGCTCTCCTGTTCACGGCCCCGGGGAATCGCCCGTCAGTACGGTTCCTCGAGCCTCTTGGCCAGTTCCTCGATGTTCTCCGGCGGCCAGTTCTCGATGTCCATTCCGAACACCAGACCATACCCGTTCAGCACGTTCTTGATCTCGGTCAGGCTCTTGCGCCCGAAGTTCGGGGTCCTCAGCATCTCGGACTCGCTCTTCTGCACGAGGTCACCGAGGTAGACGATGTTGTCGTTCTTCAGGCAGTTCATCGCCCGTACGGAGAGTTCGAGTTCGTCGACCTTCTTCAGCAGATTCCTGTTGAACGGCAGTTCCTCGGCCTCGGCCGCGTCCTCGACCTGGCCCGGTTCACTGAAGCTCACGAACAGCTGCAGCAGGTCCTGCAGGATCCGGGCGGCGTAGGCGATCGCTTCCTCGGGGCTGACCGTGCCATTGGTCTGCACCGTCATCGACAGCTTGTCGTAGTCGGTAACCTGACCGACCCGGCTGTTGTCGACCCGGTAGGAAACCTGGCGCACAGGACTGAAGATCGCATCGACGGGAATGTGCTCCGCCGGAAGGTCCTCGGTACGGTTCGCGCCCGCGGGGACATATCCCTTGCCGGATTCGACCTCCATGTCGATGTTGATGGAGGAATTCCGGTCAAGCGTGCACAGCACGTGGTCCGGATCCATGATATCGACGTCTGCGATCGCGCGGATCATTCCCGCCGTGACCACCCGCGGCTCATCCTTCGCCTGCGCACGCAACTCGATGCGCTTCATGCCCTCGGCGTGCTTGCGCAGCGCCATTGACTTGATATTGAGGATGATGTCGGTCACGTCCTCGCGAACGCCCGGCAACGACGAGAACTCGTGCTGGACGTTGTGGAACTTCACCACCGTGACTGCGGCGCCTTGCAACGACGACAGCAGGATGCGACGCAACGCGTTACCCAGCGTCAGTCCGAAACCCCTCTCGAGCGGCTCGGCGACGATGGTCGCCTGCCGCTGCGGATCCCGTCCCGGCCGAATGTCGATCCGCGCCGGCTTGATCAGCGCTTGCCAGTTCTTCTGCATCACCACGAACACCTCATCGGGAAATCGCCGCCGCGATCGAATTGCGACGGCCGGTCACACACAGCCGCACCGGGAACTGGCTACACGCGTCGCCTCTTTCTCGGCCTGCACCCGTTGTGCGGAATCGGCGTGACATCCCGGATCGATGTCACCTGGAAACCGACTGCCTGCAGGGCACGGAGCGCCGACTCCCGGCCGTTTCCGGGGCCGTTGACCTCGACCTCGAGCGTGCGCATGCCGTGTTCCGCCGCCTTGCGCCCGGCGTCCTCGGCTGCGACCTGGGCCGCGTACGGAGTGGACTTCCGCGATCCCTTGAACCCCATCGCGCCAGCCGAGGACCAGGAAATCGCGTTGCCCTGGGCGTCGGTGATGGTGATCATGGTGTTGTTGAAGGTGGCGTTGACATGCGCCACCCCGGCCGAAATATTCTTGCGCTCGCGCCGCCGCACACGCGCCTGACTCGCTTGTCTCGCCATGAAACCCTCGTTACTGCACCGGACCGGAGGCCTGTGGTTACTTCTTCCTGCCCGCGATCGGCTTGGCCTTTCCCTTGCGGGTCCGGGCGTTGGTGTGGGTACGCTGTCCGCGCACCGGCAGGTTCTTGCGATGGCGCAGGCCGCGGTAGCAGCCGAGATCCATCAGGCGCTTGATGTCCATCGCCGTCTTGCGGCGCAGGTCACCCTCGACCACCACATCCTGCGCGATGCTGTCCCGGAGCCTGACAAGCTCCTGTTCGCTCAGCTCGTGGACACGCCGCTCCCGCGGGATGCCATGACGCTCACACAACCGGCTGGCCGACGTCCGGCCGATTCCGTAGATGTAGGTCAATGCGATCTCGACGCGCTTTTGCGTCGGAATATTGACGCCTGCTATGCGTGCCACGCCTCACCACTCCTTTTTGGGGAACCCGCAAGCACCACCACACCGGACAGGGCTCACCCCCGACCGGTTTGGCCGTGACGACCGTCCGATGGAACGCCACCGGCTGTGACGGAAATCTCTGCTCATGCGAAGGGCTGCAGTATAGCCATTGCGCCATCCCCGTCAAGGTTGCTGCGCGCCCTGGTCCAGCGCCCGGTTGATCGCCGAGGTCACCTCGTCGATCGGCGCCATGCCGTCGATCGATACCAGCATTCCGCAGTCGCGGTAGTAGGGCAGGATCGGCGCCGTCTGGTTCCGGTAGACCGCGAGCCGGTTGCGCAAGGTCTCCTCGTTGTCATCGGCGCGCCGCTGCGAGGCTCCGGTACTGGCGATGCGTGTCCGGATTCGTTCCAGCAACGCCGTCTCGTCGACCGCCAGCTCGATCACGTGGTCGATGCCCAGGCCCTTGCGCTCCAGCATGGCATCCAGTGCCTCGGCCTGGGCGATCGTGCGGGGGAACCCGTCGAGGATGAACCCGCCTTCGCAGTCCGGCCGCCCGATCCGATCCGCAATCATGTCGACCATGACCGCGTCGGGTACCAGCTCACCGGCTTTCATGATGGCGCCGACGCGCCGGCCGAGTTCGGAACCCGACGCCACCGCGGCGCGAAGCATGTCGCCGGTGGACAGCTGGACCAGGCCGTACCGTTCCTCCAACCGCTGTGCCTGGGTGCCCTTTCCGGCACCGGGCGGTCCGAGGAATATCAGGTTCATCGCCGCCCCCTTCCGCGCAACCGGGACTTGCGGACCAGGCCCTCGTACTGGTGCGCGAGCAGGTGCGACTGAACCTGTCCCACGGTGTCGATCGTCACCGTGACCACGATCAGCAGGCTGGTGCCGCCGAAGTAGAACGGCACCTGGTACTGGCTGATCAGGATTTCCGGCAGGATGCAGACGCAGGCGAGGTAGAGCGCCCCGACGGTGGTCAGCCGGGTCAGCACGTAGTCCAGGTAGTCGGCCGTGTTCTTGCCCGGCCGGATGCCCGGTATGAACCCGCCGTAGCGTTTCAGGTTGTCGGCAGTCTCGGCCGGGTTGAACACGATGGCGGTGTAGAAGAAGGCGAAGAAGACGATCAGTCCGACATAGACCCCGAGGTACAACGGCTGCCCGCGCCCGAGCAGGGCGTTTACCGTGTTCAGCCACTCCGGCCCGGCGCCGCTGCCGGCGGAAAACTGCGCGAAGGTGACCGGCATCAGCAGCAGGGAACTGGCAAAGATCGGCGGGATGACACCCGAGACGTTGAGCTTGAGCGGCAGGTGCGAGGACTCGCCGCCGAACATGCGGTTGCGGACCTGGCGCTTCGGGTACTGGATGGTGATCCTGCGCTGTGAGCGCTCGATGAACACGATGAACGCGATCACCGCCACCGCCATGACCAGCAGCAGGATGATGAAAGCGGCCGACAACGCACCGGTGCGGCCCAGTTCCAGCGTTCCGGCCAGCGCGCTCGGCAGGTTGGCCACGATACCGGCGAAGATGATCAGAGAGATGCCGTTGCCGACCCCGCGTGCCGTGATCTGTTCACCGAGCCACATCAGGAAGATGGTACCGCCGACCAGGGTGATCACCGTGGTGGCGCGGAAGAACATCCCGGGGTTCATGACAGCGGAGCCGCCGGAACCGCTCATGTTCTCCAGCCCCACGGAAATCCCGTAGGCCTGGACCGCGGCCAGCAGCACCGTGAGGTAGCGGGTGTACTGGTTGAGCCGCTTGCGCCCGGTTTCGCCCTCCTTTTTCAGCGCATCCAGGTTAGGCGAGACCGCCGTCATCAGCTGCATGATGATGGCCGCCGAGATGTAGGGCATGATGTTGAGCGCGAAGATGGTCATGCGCCCGAGCGCGCCGCCGGCGAACATGTCGAACATCCCGAGGATGCCGCCTGCGTTCTGTTCGAAGATCTCCTCGAGGATCAGCGGATCGATGCCCGGGATGGGGATGTAGGTTCCGAGCCGGTAGATCACCAGCGCAGCCAGGGTGAACAGGATGCGCTTCTTCAGCTCGGTGGCCTTGGCAAGGGCGCCGAAGTTCAGTGATGATGCGAGCTGATCGGCGCTTGCCATGATGCTATTCCTGCGTCCCGGTGGACGACGGAGCAGGGATGGTTACGCTGCCGCCGGCCTTCTCGACCGCCGCCACCGCCGACTTCGAAGCGCCCCCGGTCACCGTGATCGCCAGGCTGTCGCGGACCTCGCCGTCGGCAAGCAGCCGGATGGCCTTCTGCCTGCTGCCGCCCAGGCCGGCCCGGCGCAGGGCAGCCTCGTCGATGGCCTCGCCGGCGGCGAGCCTGCCCTCGTCGACCGCCTTCTGGACCGCGCCGATGTTGACAACCGCGAAGGTCTTGCGGAATGGATTCCTGAACCCCCGCTTGGGCAGGCGCCGGAAGATCGGCATCTGCCCGCCCTCGAACCCGTTGATGCTGACGCCGGAGCGCGACTTCTGGCCCTTGTGGCCGCGGCCGCTTGTTTTGCCGGTGCCCGAACCGGCACCCCGGCCGACCCGTTTGCGGGCCTGGCGCGCGCCGTCGTTGTCACGCAATTCGTTGAGTTTCATTCCGCCCTCGACCTGTCCGAGATGTGAAGGCACCCGCCGGTCATTCCTCGATCCGCACCAGATGCTTCACCTTGTTGATCATCCCGCGCACCGACGGCGTGTCCTCGAGCGTCCGGGTCCGGTGCAGCTTGTTCAGCCCCAGCCCGATCAGTGTTTCGCGCTGGCCGGGCTTGCGTCCGATTGCGCTGCGCACCTGTGTTACCGTGACCGTCGCGCGGGCATCATCCTGGCGTGCCATCACCGTCACCTCCATCACTGCGCGGCGCCGCCCGCCGCGCTGTCATCCTGGCCGGGCGAGCGTCCGAAGATTTCCGCCACCTTCTTGCCGCGCTTGGCGGCAATGGCCCGGGGGGCGCGTATCCGTCCGAGCGCGTCGAAGGTCGCCTTGATCACGTTGTGCGGGTTGGACGACCCGGTCGACTTCGCCACCACGTCCTGGACGCCAAGGGCCTCGAAGATCGCCCGCATCGGGCCGCCGGCGATGATCCCGGTTCCCGCCGGCGCGGCGCGGAGCACCACGTGACCGGCACCGAAGTCACCCTTGACGTCGTGGTGCAGGGTTCGCGCCTCGCGCAGGGGGATCCTGACCATGCCGCGCTTGGCCTGTTCGGTCGCCTTGCGGATCGCCTCGGGAACCTCGCGGGCCTTGCCGGAACCGTGCCCGACCCGGCCGCGGCCGTCACCGATCACCACCAGCGCAGCGAACCCGAACCGCCGTCCTCCCTTGACGACCTTGGCCACCCGGTTGATCCCGACCAGTTTCTCGATCAGATCGGACTCCTCGCGCGACTCCCGGCCACCGCGATCCTGTCTTACGCCTCGTGCCATTTCGGCCCCTTCCTGGCTTGCTAGAACTTCAGTCCGATCTCGCGCGCCGCGTCTGCCAGCGCCTTGACCCGGCCGTGGAAGCGGTAGCCGCCCCGGTCGAAAACCACCTCACTCACCCCCTTCTCCAGCGCGCGCTCGGCGACCAGCCGGCCCACGGCCGCGGCAGCCTGCCTGTCGGCGCCGGTCCGCAGCGTGCCGCGAAGCGGGACTTCCAGCGTCGAGGCGGCAGCAAGTGTCTCGCCGCGGCTGTCATCGATCAGCTGGGCGTGGATATTCTTCGACGACCGGAACACCGACAGTCTCGGCTTGCCCGGGGCCCGGCGGCGCAATGCGGACCGGGTCCGGCGCGCACGACGCGCAAACAGCTCTTTCGCGTTCAGCATGATCCTATTTCTTCTTGCCTTCCTTGCGCCGGACGATCTCGCCCTCGTAGCGGATGCCCTTGCCCTTGAACGGTTCCGGCGGCCGATAGCCGCGGATCTCGGCCGCCACCTGCCCCACCTGCTGCTTGTCGATGCCCTCAACGGCAATCGCGGTGGGCCTGCTGCAGCTCATGCGGATGCCGTCGGGGATCGGATAGCGGATCGGGTGGCTGTAGCCCAATGCGAGCACCAGGTCGGTATTCTCGACCGCAGCCCGGTAGCCGACCCCGGTGATCTCGAGATTGACGGTGAACCCTTCACTGACGCCCCGTACCATGTTGTTGATGTTTGCCCGGGTGGTGCCCCACATCGCCCGCGCCCGCTTGCTTTCGCCGCGCGGTGCAACGGTGATGCCGCCGGTCCCGGCCGCGACCTCGACGTCGTCGGTGATCAGCATGGCGAGTTCGCCCAGTGCCCCGCGCGCGCGGACCATGCCGGCCGCGACCTCGACACTGACACCTTCCGGCACGGCAACCGGGTTCTTGCCTACGCGTGACATCGCGCACTCCCGCTCTAGAACACGTGGCAGAGGACTTCGCCGCCGACATTGGCGACGCGTGCCTCGAGGTCGGACATCACGCCTCGCGGCGTCGACAGGATCGCGATCCCCAGCCCGTTGTGCACCCGTGGCAACTCCGAGATCCGGGTATAGACCCGGCGGCCCGGCTTGGATACGCGCTTGATCTCCCGGATGACCGGCTCGCCCTCATAGTACTTGAGCTCGATCGAAAGGTCGCGGGCGTTGCGCGCGCGCGATGACTCCATCTCGGTGTAGCCGCGGATGTAGCCCTCGCGTTTGAGCACGTCCAGCACGTTGCCGCGCAGCCGCGAAGCGGGACTGAGCACCACCCTCTTGTGGGCATGCTGGCCGTTGCGGATCCGGGTGAGCATATCGCCCAGAGGATCGCTCATGGTCATGGTCGTGCCTCCATTACCAGCTGGACTTCACCAGTCCCGGCACCTGGCCTGCGGACCCGAGTTCGCGCAAAGCGATCCGCGACAGCTTGAACTTGCGGTAGAACCCTCTGGGGCGACCGGAGATCTCGCACCGGTTGCGCAACCGCGTGGCCGCACCGTTGCGCGGCATCGCACCGAGCTGCAGGGTGGCCTGGAACCGGTCCTCGATCGACAGGCTGCGGTCCCGGGCAATCGCCTTGAGCCGGGCCCGTTTTGCCGCGTGCCGCGCCACCAGGCGGGCACGTTTCCGGTTCCTCTCGACCGCACTCTTCTTCGCCATTGTGCTCTCCCTGCCCCGTTCAGCCGCTGAACGGGAAATTGAACCGGCGCAGCAGTTCCCGCGCCTCGTCGTCTGTCTTCGCCGTCGTGCAAATGATGATGTCCATTCCGCGAACCTGATCGACCCGGTCGTAGTCGATCTCGGGAAAGACGATCTGCTCCCTCAACCCCATCGCGTAGTTTCCGCGTCCGTCGAAGCTGCGTGGATTCAGACCGCGAAAGTCGCGCACCCTTGGCAGTGCGATGGTGATCAGCCGGTCGACGAACTCGTACATGCGCTCGCGCCGCAATGTCACCTTGCAGCCGACCGGCATGCCGGCCCGCAGCTTGAACCCGGCCACCGAACGCCTCGCCTTGTTGATGACCGGGCGCTGGCCGCTGATCAGTGCGAGTTCCTCCGCCGCCAGGGTCATCTGCTTGGAGTCCTGCACAGCGCCGCCCACGCCCATGTTGATCACCACCTTGTCGAGGCGGGGCACCTGCAGGATGTTGTCGTAGGTCTCGCCCGCCAGCAGCGCCGGGCGTATCGACTGTTCGTATTCTTCACGCAATCGCGCCATCGATCCGTCCTTCACCGCGCTCAGCTGTCGATCACTTCGCCGGAGCGTTTCGAGAACCGCACCTTGCGACCGTCCTCGAGGAACCGGTAGCCGATCCGGGTCGGCAGGCTCGAACCGGGATCGACATGGGCGACGTTCGAGATGTGGATCGCCGCCTCGCGGCTGATGATCCCGCCGGTTGCATCCCGGGACGCCTTGGTATGCCTCTTGATCATGTTCACGCCGCGGACGACCACGCGGTCCCGATCGCGCAGGACCCGGAGCACCTCACCCCGCTTGCCCCGGTCCTTGCCCGTGGTCACGATCACCTCGTCACCGCGGCGTATCCTGAACTTGCGCGCCATTACAGCACCTCCGGCGCCAGCGAAATAATCTTCATGAAGTTGCGCGATCTCAGTTCGCGCGTGACCGGGCCGAAGATCCGGGTGCCGATCGGCTCGTTCTGCCGGTTGATCAGCACTGCCGCATTGCGGTCGAACCGGATCGCGGATCCGTCGTTGCGCCTGATCTCCTTGGCGGTGCGCACGATGACCGCGCGCAGCACCTCGCCCTTCTTGACCCGGCCGCGCGGGATCGCCTCCTTGACCGAGACGACGATGACATCACCGACCCCCGCGACCTTGCGCTTTGAGCCACCGAGCACCTTGATGCACTGCACCCGGCGGGCTCCCGAATTGTCGGCGACGTCCAGGTTGGACTGCATCTGAATCATGGTGGCACTCCAGTCGGGTCGCTACGCCGGGTCCTGGCGCAGCACTTCCCAGCACTTGCGCTTCGAAATCGGTGCACATTCACGGATGCGCACGATGTCGCCGGTCCGGCAGCTGTTGGTCTCGTCATGAGCGGCGAACCGCTTCGATTTCGAGACGATCTTCCTGTAGACCGGGTGCACGATGCGCCGCTCGACCCGGACGATCACGGTCTTGTCGCCCTTGTCGCTCACCACCGTGCCCTGCATGACTCGTCTCGGCATGTGCCAAAACTCCCCAGAACCTCGCCGTAAGGCGTTGCGCCGCTACACCCCGGCGCGGGTCTTTTCCGCCAGAATGAACTTGGTTCTGGCAATATCCCTGCGGACGTCACGCATCCGCGTCGTGTTGTCGAGCTGGCCCCCGGCCTGCTGGAAACGGAGATTGAAGCTCTCCTTGCGCAGATCCAGCAGGTGCTGCGTCAGTTCGTCGACGCTCCTGGTGCGCAACTCCGTTGCACGCTTGCCGGCCATCGCCCTGCCCTCCGCCTACGCGTTGTCGCCGAGACGCGCGACGAACCGCGTCTGCACCGGAAGCTTGGCAGCCGCCAGGGTGAACGCCTCCTGCGCGAGCGGACGCGGAACCCCGTCGAGTTCGAATATGATGCGGCCCGGCTTGACCCGGCACACCCAGAACTCCGGTGATCCCTTGCCCTTTCCCATGCGGACTTCGGCCGGCTTGCTCGAGACCGGCACGTCGGGGAAGATCCTGATCCACACCCGGCCGGCGCGGCGGATGTGACGGGTAATGGCGCGCCGCGCCGCCTCGATCTGCCGTGCGGTGACCCGGGCCGGGGTCGTTGCCTTGAGACCGTAGGCTCCGAAATTCAGGCGGGTTCCGCCCTTGGCATTGCCGTGGATCCGCCCCTTGTGGGCCTTGCGGAACTTGGTGCGTTTGGGACTGAGCATGGTTTCCTGTTCCGTGTGCTGTCGCGGTCAGCGTGTCGATCCGGGCTGCTGTTCCGCCATCCGCTTGTCCTGGGCCATCGGGTCATGCGCCATGATCTCGCCCTTGAACACCCAGACCTTGACGCCGCAGGTCCCGTAGGTCGTCCGCGCCGTCGCCTCGCCGTAGTCGATGTCCGCACGCAGCGTGTGCAGCGGTACCCGGCCTTCCCGGTACCATTCCATGCGGGCGATCTCCGCACCGCCAAGCCTGCCACCACAGTTGATCCGGATGCCCTCGGCACCGAGGCGGATGGCGGACTGCACCGCGCGTTTCATCGCACGGCGGAACGCCACCCGGCGCTGGAGCTGCTGGGCGATGTTCTCGGCGACCAGCTCGGCGTCGATCTCCGGTTTGCGGATCTCGACAACATTGAGGTTCACATCGGTTCCGGTGCTGGCCGCAAGGTCACGGCGCAGCCGCTCGATGTCCTGGCCCTTCTTGCCGATGACCACCCCGGGGCGGGCGGTATAGATCGTCACCCGCGCCCGCTTGGCGGGGCGTTCGATCACGATCCGGCTCACCCTGGCCTGGGACAGGCGCTCGCGCAGGTAGCTGCGAAGGCGCAGATCCTGGTGCAGCAGATCGGCGTAGCCGCGCGATGCGAACCACCTGGAATCCCAGGTCCGGTTGATGCCGAGGCGTAGTCCGATCGGATTGACCTTCTGGCCCATCACTCAGTCTCCTCGCGCTCTCCCACCACGATGGTAAGGTGCGAAAATGGTTTGCGGATCCGGCCGGCACGGCCGCGGGCGCGCGGCCTGATGCGGCGCATCACCAGCCCCTTGCCGACGGTTGCCTCCTTCACGTACAGCCGGTCAACATCGAGTTCGTGGTTGTTCTCGGCGTTGGCGACGGCGGAGTTCACCACCTTCAGCACCGTTCCGGCGATGCGCCGACGCGAGAAATTCAGGGCGGTGATTGCCTGTTCGGCCGACTTGCCGCGGATCATCTCCGCAACGAGGTTCAGCTTCTGCGGGCTCACCCGGATGTTTCGCAGCACCGCCATGGCCTCGGTCTCGTCGAGCCGGCGGTCAGCTGACAGTTTTCCCATCCCCGTTCTTCCTTCCTGCTAGCGCCGTGCCCTCTTGTCGGCCGCGTGGCCGTAGAAGGTCCGGGTCGGGGCGAACTCGCCGAACTTGTGTCCAACCATGTGCTCCGTCACGAGGACCGGCACGAACCTGTGCCCGTTGTGGACGCCGAATGTCAGGCCAACGAACTGCGGCATGATGGTTGAGCGCCGCGACCAGGTGCGGATCACCGTGTTGCGCCCGGATTCCACAGCCACATCGGCCTTCTTCAGCAGGTAGCCGTCGACATAGGGCCCTTTCCACACAGATCGTGCCACTGGCTCTCTCCCTATTTCCGGCGCCGGCGCACGATCAGCCGGTCGGTCTTCTTGTTGTTGCGCGTGCGCTTGCCCTTTGTGGGAACACCCCAGGGCGTCACCGGGTGCCGGCCGCCAGAGGTGCGTCCCTCGCCACCGCCATGCGGGTGGTCGACCGGGTTCATCACCACGCCGCGAACCACCGGCCGGCGCCCGAGCCAGCGCTTGCGGCCGGCCTTTCCGAGCTTGATGTTCTGCTGGTCGGGGTTGGAGACGGCGCCGATCGTCGCCATGCACTCGGCCCGCACCATCCTGACTTCGCCGGACGTCAGCCGCAGCAGCGCGTAACCGGCATCGCGGCCGACCAGCTGCACGTAGGTTCCGGCCGCGCGCGCCATCTGACCGCCCTTGCCGGCCTTCAGCTCGACGTTGTGGATGATGGTGCCAACCGGGATGCTGCGCAGCGGCATGGCGTTGCCCGGCCTAATGTCGGCCCGTTCACCCGAGATCACCCGGTCTCCGGGGGCAAGGCGTTGCGGGGCGAGGATGTAGGACTGTTCGCCGTCGTCGTAGGTGATGAGCGCGATGAAGGCGGTCCGGTTGGGATCGTACTCGAGACGTTCGACCGAGGCCTCCACATCGAACTTCCGCCGCTTGAAATCGACGATGCGGTAGCGGCGCTTATGACCTCCCCCGCGGTGCCACATGGTGATGCGGCCGGTGTTGTTGCGCCCGCCGCTCGACGTGAGCCCCCGGGTGAGCTTCTTGACCGGCTTGCCCTTCCACAGTCCCGAGCGGTCGACGGTGACCAGCTGGCGTTGCGAGGGCGTGGTCGGGTTGTAGTGCTTGAGAGCCATCGGTCAGATCCCGCCCAGAATGTCGACACCCTCGCCGGCGCCGTCCTCGAAGGTAACGATTGCCTTCTTGAAATCGGGTCGGCGGCCCGGCCGGCCCCGGAACCGCTTGACCTTGCCCTTCTGGCGCAGCGTGTTGACCGCCTTGACCTTGCGGCCGAACAACTGCTCGACCGCCACCTTGATCTCGGGCTTGGTCGCGAGCAGGTCGACAACGAAGGTGACCTGGCCGTGTTCGGAGCCCGATGTCGACTTCTCGGTCACCAGCGGTCGCCGGATGATCTCGTAGACCCGTTCCGGGTTCATACGGACCTCGCGGGCGTTGTACGGACGCATGCTCATTTGAGTCGGGCCTCCAGGTGCTCGACGGCGTCGGCGGTCAGGACCAGCACGTCGCAACGCAGGATGTCGTAGACGTTGGCACCCTGCTGCGGCAGGACGTCGACCCTGGGGATGTTGCGTGCCGCCCGGCACAGTCCCTGATCCGGTTCGGGCCCGGCGATGAACAGCACCGAGGTCCAGCCCCAGGATGCAAGCCGGTCGACGAGTTCCCGGGTCCGGCCGCTCGAGGTCGCGGCGTCGACCACCACCAGCTTGCCGTCGCGCAGCTTGTCGGACAGCGCACAGCGCAATCCGAGACGGCGGACCTTCTTCGGCAGGGAATGGGCATGACTGCGCGGGACCGGACCATGGGCCGCGGCGCCGCCGCGGAACTGCGCCGAGCGCAGCGAGCCCTGCCGGGCCCGACCGGTACCCTTCTGGCGCCACGGCTTGGCGGTGGTGCCGCGGATGTCGCTGACCCGCCGGGTGCTGTGGGTGCCGGCACGCCGCCGCGCCAGCTGCCAGTTCACCACCCTGGCGAGGATGTCGCGGCGCGGCTCGATACAGAAGACGGTATCGTCGAGTTCGATCTCGCCGACCTCCTCGCCTTCGGCACCCGCCTCCAGCGTCCTGAGCGGTTGCTTCATGACCTCAGTCCTCCGGCTGCTCGTCGGCCGGAGCCGCATGCGCCGGCCGACGCGACGATCCGGGCCACGGAACGTCCTCCGGGCGCGGCGCCTTTGCGGCGTCGCGCACCAGTACCCATCCGCCGCGGGCGCCGGGCACCCCGCCGCGCACCAGGATCACGCCACGGTCCGGGTCGGTGGAGACCACCTGCAGGTTCTGGGTGGTCACCCGGGCATCGCCCATGTGCCCGGCCATCTTCTTGCCCTTGAAGACCTTGCCCGGCTCCTGGCTGTGGCCAGTCGACCCGTGGGAGCGGTGCGAGACCGACACACCGTGCGAGGCGCGCAGTCCGGCGAAGTTGTGCCGCTTCATCGCGCCGGCGAACCCCTTGCCGATCGAGGTACCGACCACGTCAACCTTCTGGCCGGCAACGAAGTGATCGGCCAGGAGTTCGGATCCGACCTCGATCAGCGCATCGGGTGAGACCCGGAATTCCGCCAGTTTGCGTTTCGGCTCGACCTCGGCCCGGGCGAAATGTCCGCGCATCGGCCTGGTCACCCGCTTCACCTTCGCGGCGCCGCTGCCGAGCTGCAGGGCGGTGTAGCCGTCCCGCTCCTCGGTACGCTGTGCCACCACCTGGCAGCCGTCGAGCAGCAGAACGGTGACCGGCACGTGCTCACCCTCCTCGGTGAACACCCGGGTCATCCCCATCTTGCGGGCAATCAGACCGCAGCGCATGGCACCGTCTCCCGGCTCAGAGCTTGATCTCGACGTCGACCCCGGCCGCCAGGTCGAGCTTCATCAGCGCGTCGACGGTCTGGGGAGTGGGATCAACGATGTCGAGCAGCCGCTTGTGGGTCCGGATCTCGAACTGTTCCCGGCTCTTCTTGTCGATGTGCGGCGATCGCAGCACCGTGAACTTCTCGATGCGGTTCGGCAGCGGGATCGGTCCCCTCACCCGGGCGCCGGTGCGCTTGGCGGTGTTCACGATCTCGCCGGTCGACTGGTCAAGAACCCGGTGGTCAAACGCCTTCAGGCGAATTCTGATGTTTTGGCTGTCCATCTCTCGCTATCCGCTCTGCCTGAAACCGTCAGGGCCCCGCCATTTCTGACGGGGCCCGGTCCTGACTGCTACTCGATGATCTTGGAGACGACGCCGGCTCCGACGGTGCGTCCGCCCTCGCGAATGGCGAACCGCAGTCCCTCGTCCATTGCGATCGGCGCGATCAGCTGCACCTCCATCGACACGTTGTCG
>MPMT01000027.1 GCA_002238645.1 Alphaproteobacteria bacterium bin52
TTCGCGTGCGGCGCGGTGGACAGCCGGAGTCGCAAGAACCAAGCGAGCTTCGTCTGCACCACCTGCGGACATCGAGACCACGCGGACATCAATGCGGCAAAGGTCATCCTGCGTCGGAACACGGCGTTCATGCTCGTGGAGGAAAGGCATTGGCCCTCCGGTGAAGCGAGAACTATCGGTGGAGCGACAAGCTCTGCCGGAAATCTCCGGTCTTCAGGCCGAGGAAGATGTTAATCACACGGCCTTTCGATTTGATACCATCACCGCATGGGCAATTACCCATGCCATGCCGGTAGTACCACCCTGAAGGTGTGCACGGGACCGGAAGGTGCACCCGCGGTCGTGACGCGGGGAGAATAGGTCTGGACGGATGCCGGGGCGGGGAGGCTGTTCATCCCGCGTTTCGCTGCAGGACCGTTCATGTTTGTAAAGAAGGGAACTCCGGATGCAATTTTACAGCGAGGAACGGATCGCGCTATTCATTGACGGTGCCAATCTCTACGGTGCGGCGCGGGCGTTGGGCTTCGACATCGACTACCGCAGGCTTCGCGAGCTGTTTGCGGATCAGGGTCGCCTGATCAGGATCTACTATTACACCGCGCTGATCGATGACCAGGAGTATTCGCCGATCCGGCCCCTGATCGACTGGCTGGACTACAACGGGTACACGATGGTCACCAAGTTGACACGCGAGTACAAGGACCATCAGGGGCGGCGCAAGATCAGGAACAACATGGATGTCGAGCTTGCGGTCGACATGCTGGACATGGCGCCGCACATCGATCACGCGGTGCTGTTCTCGGGCGACGGGGACTTCAAGCGCCTGGTCGAAGCCGTTCAGCGCAAGGGTGTGCGCGTGACCGTTGTCTCGTCGTTCAAGACCCAGCCACCGCTGGTTTCGGATGACCTGCGTCGACAGGCCGACGTGTTCGTGGAACTGCAAACGCTTGAGAGCGAGATCAAGCGGGAGTTGTCGGACCGGGTCCACCGCGGCGTCGGGCGTGACGACGACAGGGGTGACGTCGCCGAGGACCGTGACCCGCAGTGACGACGACGCCTGGACATGGGCACGGTTCCGCCGACCCGCCGGCCGACTGCCCGAACTGTCCCCGGCTGTGCGCGTTCCGCAGCGAGTATCGCGAGGCTGAGCCGGAGTGGTTCAATGCGCCGGTTCCCTCCTTCGGCGACCGTTCCGGTCGCCTGCTGATCGTCGGGCTCGCGCCGGGGCTGCGCGGCGCCAACCGGACCGGCCGGCCGTTTACCGGTGACTGGGCCGGAGACCTGCTCTACGCGACTGTCGCAAAATTCGAATTCAGCCGCGGTCGTTACCGGTCGCGGCCGGATGATGGCCTGGTGCTCGAGGACTGCCGGATCACCAACGCGGTCAGGTGCGTGCCACCGCAGAACCGTCCGAATGCGGGCGAGGTGCGCAACTGCCTGGAGTACCTGAAGCGCGAGATGGCCGGCATGCCGGAGCTCTCCGTCATCCTGGCACTGGGCACGGTCGCCCACGGGGCGGTACTGGCGGCGCTCGGACTGCGCCGCGCCGCATTCGGCTTCGGACACGGGGTGTTCCATACCCTGCCCGACGGCCGCGTGCTTGCGGCCTCCTACCATTGCTCCCGCTACAACACCAACACCGGGAGACTGACCACGCAGATGTTCGAGGAGGTGTTCGGGAAAATCCGCGACCATCTTGCGGCACAAAACTGAGGGGCCGGCGTGACGCCGGCCCCTGACGTAGTATGCGACGGCGAAATCAGACCATGTCGCCGAACGGAAGGTCCCGCATCCGCTTGCCGGTGGCATGGAACAGCGCATTGCCGAGCGCCGGAGCGATCGGCGGTACACCGGGCTCGCCTGCGCCCGACGCATGCACCGAGAACGGATGGTCGACCATGTGGGTCTTGACGACCCGCGGGAAGTTGTCGGCTCGAACCATCCTGTAGTCGTGATAGTTGGATTCGAGCACGGCACCGTTCTCGTAGGTCAGTCCGCTGTGCAGGGCGATGGTCATGCCCTGGACGGCCGCACCCTCCATCTGGCTGCGGACCCGTTCCGGGTTGGCGACGAAACCACAGTCGACGGCCATGTTGACCTCCGGCACGGTGATCAGCCCGTCGACCACCTTCACATGCACGCAGGCCGCCACGTAGGTGACGAACGACCGGTGGACCGCCAGGCCAAGGCCTTCGCCCTCGGGCATGGACTTGCCCCAGCCACCCTTCTCGGCGGCAAGGCGCAAGACGTTCTTCAGCCTGCCGGTGTCGATCGGGTAGACCTCGTCCTTCTCCCCGTAGTTCCAGTAGTCGCCGGGGAAGTTCTGGGCCTTGATGTCGATCTTCCGGTCCGAGCCGATGAGCTCGAGCATCACCTCCAGTTCGTCGCGGCCGAGCTCATGGGCGAGTTCGGATGCGAAGCTCTGGACCGCCCAGGCACGGGGAATGTTCGACACCGACCGGAACCAGCCGACGCGGGCATGCGCCAACGCCTTGCCGTTCTCGACCGAGATGTTGGGGATCTCGAACGGCATGTCGACGTGGCCCATGCCGCTCTCGATGAAGAACTGGTAGCCGCTGTCGGGAGCGAAGGTCGACAGGATCGAGGGCGCGACCGAATTGTGCCGCCATCCCGTCACCTTGTTGCCGGCATCGAGCGCGACCGCAATCCGTTCCACCGAGGTGGTGTGGTTGAACCCGTTGCGGATATCGTCCTCGCGTGTCCACTGCACCTTGACCGGCGCACCGATCTTCTGGCTGAGCAGGGCCGCCTCGATCGCGAAGTCGCACTTGGACTTGCGGCCGAAACCGCCGCCGAGCAGGGTGACATTGACGGTCACGTCCGCGGGATCCATGTGCAGCGCGTTGGCGACGTCGACCCGGGTGCCGTACGGGGACTGGACCGGGGCCCAGATCTCCGCCTTGCCGTTCGCGACATTCGCCACCGCCGCGGGCGGTTCCATGGTGGCATGCACCATGAAGGCCTGGCTGTACTCCCGCTCGACGGTCTTCGCCGCACCGGCGAAGGCGCCGTCAGGATCGCCGACCGTGCGCAGGACATTGCCCGGCTCGGCGGCTGTCGCCCGCATCTCGGCCATGTGCGCGGCGGAGTCGAATTCCTCGTGCGGACTCGACCCCCACTCGATCTCGAGCGCGTCACGGCCTCTGATTGCCGCATCGGTATTGCCGGCAATGACCGCGATCCCGCCCAGGGGTGCGAACTTCGCCGGCGGAATCGAGACCTCGAGCCCGAGCACATGCTCGACACCGGCGACCTCCCAGGTCGCGGAGGCGTCGTAACGCACCGGCGGCGCACCGAGCACCGGCGGTCGGGCGATCGCCGCGACCTTCATCCCCGGCAGCATCACGTCCGCACCGTAAACCGCCTTGCCGGTGGTGATGTCGTGCAGGTCGTAGATCTGGATGTTGCCCTTGCCGATGTAGCGGAACTCGTCCTCGCTCTTGAAGGTCAGGTCCTCGAATGCCGGAACCGGTTCCTTCATCGCCGCGGCCGCGAGTTCACCGAAGCCGGCCCGGAAGGTGCCGCTCGTGACCTCGTGCACCCCGACCTGGACCGTCGACGGGTCGACGCCCCACTTCTTGGCGGCGGCACTGGCCAGCATGTGCCGGACCGACGCGCCCATCTGGCGCATGGACTGCACGTGGTGGCGCAACGAGCGTGAGCCGTCTGTGTCCTGGTTGCCGTACTTCGGCTCGTCGCCTTCCGCCTGGACCAGTGTCACGCGGTTCCAGTCGGCACCCATCTCGTCGGCAAGGACCATCGGCACCGAGGTGCGCGAGCCCTGGCCCATTTCAGAGCGGTGTGCCACCAGGGTCACCGTACCGTCGGCATCGATGGAGACGAAAATGTGCGGGTCATAGCGCAGACCGTGCGGCATGCTGTTGCCGCCTGTCTCGTAGCGCTCGAACGCACGGGCCTCGGACGCAACCGCCGCGATCGTGAACACGGCAGCGGAACCCTGCAGGAAACTGCGACGCGAAACCTTGGATATTGCGAGGCCGGCGGTCTTGCCGACCGGTCCACGCAGAACGGCCTGTTCAATCGTGTGCAACATGGTTCATGCTCCCGTCGCCGCGAGCCGCACCGCCGCCACGATCCGCTCGTAGCAGCCGCATCGGCATATGTTGCCCGCCATGCTTTCGAGGATCTGCTCGTCGGTCGGGTTCGGTGTCTCGTTCAGCAGGCTCGCGGCCTGCATGATCTGCCCGGCCTGGCAGAATCCGCACTGCGGCACGTTGGCTTGCCGCCAGGCGACCTGCACCGGGTGGTTCCCGTCCGCGTCAAGGCCTTCGATGGTGGTCACCTCCTTGCCCGCGACCTCCTCGAGCGTGGCCTGGCACGCGCGGACCGAAACGCCGTCGACCAGCACCGTGCAGGCGCCGCACAGCCCGGTTCCGCAGCCGTACTTGGTTCCTGTCAGGCCCGCGAGATCGCGGATGCCCCACAGCAGACTGGTGTCATCCGGGCCGTCCAGGGCCCGGTCTTCACCGTTGATACGTACATTCGCCATCGATCTCTCCCTGATCTCCCGCGCAGGTGTCGCGGCTCCGTTCGCGTCAGTCGTCGTCGTCATCGAAGCCGGTTCGAACCACCAGTCCGATGCGATAGACGCCCTTGCGCTTGCCGACGAGAAACACTGATGTCGGCAGTTGGCCGCTTGCATTGATCGGTTCCTCGTCGAAGATCACCCGTACCGCGTGGGTCATCTCCATGTTCGGAACCAGCTTTCCGGTTGCGATCAGCGCATCCATCCCGTCTTCGGGAAAAGTCTCCCAGGACACGCTCTTGATCTTCCGACCGAGGTTTCGGTTCAGGTGAAACCGGACCACCCTTTTCTTGATCTTGCCCGCGTCCTTCCACAGGACGATGCGCTTCAGGATGTCGTAGTCGCGCGTCTCGATGGCCAGACGGATCTGGCCCATGAGTTCGCCGCTGGTCCGCGGCAGCTCGGCCGCCGCGGACGCCGACCACATGAAACAGAGCGCGCCGAGGGCAATCAGCCCCCGGCGTACTCCGGGACGCGGTCCCGCGCCAGGCACCGCACTATGCGCGTGCACCGGCATGTTCACTTCTTAAGCGCAAACACCCAGATCACGCCGCCCTGCGGCACATCCGGGACCCGGCCTGCCGGGAGCATGTCCTTGAGCAGGCCCTGCATGCGCTCGGCATCGACACCCCAGCCCGACTGGACCGCGATGTACTGGGTGCCATCAACCTCGTAGGACGCGGGTGCCGCGGTCACACCCGAGTTGGTCGGGTACTCCCACAGCATGTCACCGGTTGTGGCGTTGAACGCGCGGAACATGCGGTCGTTCGTACCCCCGGTGAACAGCAGGTTGCCGCCCGTGGACAGGATCGGCCCCCAGTAGGGCGTGTCGTTGAAGTCGTGGCTCCAGACCATCTCGCCGGCGTTCATGTCCCAGGCCTGCAGCTGGCCGATCGGGACCGGCTTGGACGGATCGACGCTCTCGTGGAAGCGCAGCGACGACAGGATCACGTCGATCGGAATGCCGATGTAGAGCTCTCCCGAAACCCGTTCGCCGATCGGCACGCCGCCGAGTTCGGAGCACAGGTTCTCGTGTGCCGGGACGTACAGCAGTCCGGTGTCAGGACTGTAGGCCTCCGGCACCCAGTCCTTGCCGCCCCACAGGCTCGGGCAGAAGGTCACCGTCTTGTTGGTGCCCGGTGTCCCCGCCTCGTGGTAACTCGGCCGGCCGGTCTCGGGATCGATCGACTCGAAGACGTTCTGCTTCACGTATTTGTCGGCGGCCACGAACTTGACCGGGCCATCGGTGCGTTCGAGCGTCCACAGGAAGCCGTTGCGCCCGGCATGCACCAGGCCCTTGAACTTCCGCCCGTCTCGTTCGATCGGCATCAGGATCGGGGCAGACACCTCGTCCCAGTCCCAGGCATCGTTCCAGTGATACTGGAAGTATCCCTCAATGGAGCCGGTCTGGATGTCGAGAGCCATCAGGGAGGTGGTGTAGAGGTTGTCACCCGGGCGGGTATCGGGCATCCACGGGCCGCCGTTGCCGGTGCCCACATAGAGAATGCCGGATTCCGCGTCGTAGTTGGGCTGCATCCACACCGATCCGCCGCCGGTCTTCCAGCTGTCGCCCTTCCATGTGTCACTGCCGAATTCGCCCGGTGCCGGGATGGTGTAGGTCTTCCAGACCTCGGCCCCGGTCTCCGCATCGAGCGCCATGGTGTAGCCCCGGATGCCGTACTCGCCGCCGGACACGCCGGTGATGATCCGGCCTTCCGCCGCCAGCAGCGACAGTGTGGAGTAGTAGCCGTCGGTGTAGTCGCCGACGAGCACGTCCCACACCACCTCGCCGGTCTTGGCGTCGAGCGCCACCACGCCAGCGTCGACCGTCGCCATGTAGACCTTGTCGCCGTACAGCGCGACACCGCGGTTGGTCGGATGAAGCTGGAACAGGTCTTCCGGCAGCTGGCGGACGTAGCGCCAGATCTCGGTGCCGGTGCTGGCCTCGAGTGCGATCACCTGGTTCTGTGGCGTGGAGACATACATCACGCCGTCATTGACCATCGGCGGTGACTGGTGGCCCTCGGTCACTCCGGTGGAGTACGCCCACACCGGCACCAGGTCCCCGACGTTGTCGACGTTGATCTGGTCAAGTGTCGAGTGGCCCCAACCCTCGTAGTTGCCGCGCCACATCAACCAGTTGTGTGGTTCCGGGTTCTGCAGTCTCGCGTCGGTGACGACGTTGTACTGCTGGGCCATGGCACTCGCCGCAAGCCCGAGGCCCGCGGCGAACGCGGCCCCTGCAAGTAGTGTGCGCATCAGTACCCTTCCTCCCCTAAAATCCTAAAGAGCTTCTACTTCTTGGCCGGGCCGGGTCGGCCGGTAAACCCGTCGGTTGCGACAACGAACCCGTCCGCATCGAGGTTCAGCGGCACCATGGGCAGGCCCCTGCGCGCCGGTCCCCGCTTGATGCGGCCCGTCTCGAGCGCTGCGAACTGCGAAAGGTGGCAGTGACAGCGCAGGAATTGCTTGTCCGGAATCCACGACTTGATCGTGCAGGCGCGGTGGGTGCACAGGGCCGAGTAGGCCAGTACCCCCTCGACACTTCGCTCGCGGGTCTTCTTGCTCATCGCCGCGGTGTCGAGCCTGAGCAGCAGCAACCGGTTCAGACGGTTGCGCCGGCGCAGGACGCCGCTCGCCGGATCAAGCGGGAATGCCTCGACCGGACGGGCGCCGAGTTCCAGCATTTCCGGACGCACAAGCTGCTTGTTGATCGCGCCGGTCACGGCCTGGAACCGGTCTCCCGCCTGAACAAACTGTCTCTCGGGTGGTCGTTGCGCCGCATCGGCGTCGTCGGCCAGCACCCCTGTCATCGTGGCCGCCGCGAACGCGGCACCTCCGATCATGACATCGCGGCGTTCGAACCGCCGACAGTCACAGCACCTGCACCCATTCATGCCGGATCCAGTCTCCCTGCACACTTCGTCGCCAGGCGCGCCTGGATCGTGAGACCGACACGCCAGTCCACGGCGCATGCTACATCCTGCCACCGACCGGTCAAGCGCCATCAGGCAGCCTGAACGGGGAACCAACATCCTGTCTGTGATGAACGGATATGTTCCGCAGGGAGCGTGACATTTCGGGCCCGCCGCCCGAAAACAGGTCAGGTTGCCGTGGAGTGCGCGGAGCGCTGGCGCAGGTCGGGCTGGCACACCACCTGCACGCGGAGCGGGAGGGGTCGGCCGTGTACCCTGCGGGCCCGAACGAGCGTGTGATCCTGCGGCCCCTTGCCTCGCGTCGGCAGCAAGCCCGCTCCCCGGGGTGCTCGATCGACCGATCGTGCGGCATGTCGGTAACCGGTCGACCCTGAGGCAGGGGAGAAGTTCGACGCCATCGTTCGCGTGGGTGCGAGCGTCCGGTCTGCGGCGGACGGGTAGCAGGAAGGACCGGACTGTACTTTGCGGGCGGGTTTCGCTACCGATGTCGTGGTCATAACCCGGAACGCGAAGGAGTGCGCGGATGTCCGCTGCCGCCTCATTCGAACACGTGGCAAGCATCGAGGAACTCGAGTCGCTCTACGGCACGCCGTCGCAGGGAGCCCTGGTCAAGGAGATCGACTACGTTTCCGATCACTACCGCCAGTTCATCGAGGCGGCTCCGTTCGTGGTCATGGCCACCTCGGGCCTGGAGGGACTGGACTGTTCGCCGCGCGGTGATCCGCCGGGTTTCGTGCGGGTGCACGACCGCAGGACGGTCATGATGCCGGACCGGCGCGGCAACAACCGGCTCGACAGCCTGCGCAACCTGGTCCGTGATCCGAGGATCTCGCTGCTGTTCCTGATCCCCGGGGTCGGCGAAACCCTGCGGATCAACGGTACGGCGGTGCTGGCGACCGACCGGGCGCTACGCGAGAGCTTCGCGCACCGTGACGCCGTGCCCGCCACCGTGATCGTGACCACGGTCGAACGCATCTACTACCAGTGTCCCAAGGCGCTGGTCCGCTCGCGGCTGTGGTCGGACGACGCCCGGATCCCGCGCGACCGCCTGCCGACGTCCGGACAGATCCAGAGGGCGCTGGTGGGCGGGGACTTCGATGGCGAGGCCTACGACCGGGCCTATCCGGCCCGGCTGGCGCAGACCCTGTACTGACTGACGCGCCTACTGCACGGTCGAGCGGGAAGTCGGAACGATCCGCTGTACCTTGATCTCCTCGCGATCGATGACATCGCCGACCTGCGGCGCGATCTCGTTCTTCCAGGTATCGCTCTCGTAGACGGCGGCATACAGCGCCTCGCGCTGCGCCTCGCTCTCGAACCGGCGCAACCAGACGTAGACACTGTCGTCGGTCTCTCCGCGGAAACTGCCGCAGATCACCATGCCCTGGGCGACCTGGAACGGGATGATGCTGCCTTCCATCAGTTCGAGCCACTGCTCCATTTTGCCCGGCCGGACGGTGTACTGTCGCAGTTCGTAGAATGCCATGACTTCCGGTCTCCGCCTCTGGTGATGTCCGGCACCGCGCCGGCACGCGACAAGCCTACCTGGATCCCCGTCGAGTTCAACCTGTCCGCGGCTCCTCGATGTCGGCCGCGTCTGTTGCGGCGGCATAGGCGAGGTAGCCTCCGTCGACGGGGATCACCGCGCCGGTCACGTAGCTTGCGAGCGGTGAGGCGAGGTAGAGCATGAGATCGGCAACCTCGCCGGGTTCGCCCATCCGCCCCATCGGGGTACGCCGCCGGATCCGCATCTCGTCGACCTTCCCGGCCTCGATCAGGGTCTGGGTCATGGGGGTACGGATGTAGCCGGGCGCCACGGCGTTGACCCTGACACCCTGCTGGGCCCACTCGCCCGCAAGCGCCCGGGTCAACCCGGCGACCCCGTGCTTGGACGCGGTATAGGCGTTTCGACGCGGTAGTCCCGCAAGCCCGGCAATCGAGCTGATGTTCACGATCGCCCCTCCGCCCGCGGCCATCATGTCCGGAGCGACGGCCCGGCAGGTGAGATAGGTCCCGGTCAGGTTGATGTCGATGATGCGCTGCCAATGCTCGATCGTCTGCTCGGCTGTCGGCGAGAAACTGTCGGATACCCCGGCGCAGTTGACCAGCACGTCGATCCGTCCGAGCCCGGTACGGGCGGTTTCGACCAGCGCGGCGACCTCGTCGGGCTGCGAGACGTCGCCGGGCGCCGCGACGTGACGGTTACCCAGCTCGCGAACAACCTCGCCGGTTCGCTCCGGGTCGAGGTCGCAGACCGCAACCGCCGCACCTCGCGCCGCGAAGGCGTCGACCGTGGTGCGTCCGATGCCGCTCGCGCCGCCGGTTACCAGCACGCCCGTGCCCGAGAAGTCCAGACCGTCTGCCATGTCACGCCTCCACGTTTCGGGATCGGGTCCCGCGCGCCACGATGACGGGTGGTTCATGGGCGGTCACCGGCGGCGCCGGGCCCTCGAGGCGCTCGACCTCGACCAGGGCCGAGTGCGCCACCGGCCCCTGGGCCAGCCGCGACGTGCCGGCGTCGCGGGTCAGCACGTTGGGATTGCCGTGCTTGCACAGCGATCCGATCTGGCCCGGCACCTCCGGGTCGTACCAGGCCCCGGTGGAGAGCTGGATCACGCCGGCCATCACGCTGTCGGACACGATGGCGCCGGCGAGACAGGCACCGCGGTCATTGAAGATGTGCACCACGTCGCCGTCGCGGATACCGCGGGCAGCGGCGTCGTCAGGATGCATGGTTACCGGTTCACGCCCTGCCACCTTCGATCCCCGGCTCACCGCACCATTGTCGAGCTGGCCGTGCAGCCGGGTGCGGGGCTGGTTCGAGATCATGTGCAGCGGCCAGCGTCCCTGTGCACCAAGCCATTCTTCCGGCTCGCGCCACACCGGGTGGCCCGGGCAGTCGTCGTAGCCGAAACTCTCGACGGTTTCCGAATGGATCTCGATGCGTCCCGACGGGGTTGCCAGCGGCGCGGCGTCGGGGTCGCGGCGGAACGCGTCGAACAGGACAACCGGACCGTCGCGCTCCAGCACCTGGCGCGGACCTTCCCGGCGCAGGGTCTCAAGGTCGGGAAGCTCGATGCCGGCGCCGCCGGCGCGTTGGCGCGCCTGGTTCCACAGGTGGTGCAGCCACTCCTCGGCATCCCGGTCCTCGGTGAAGGTCTCGAGACAGCCAAGCCTTGCGGCCAGGGCGGAGAAGATGTCGTAGTCGTGCCGGCTCTTTCCCACCGGCTCGATCGCCTTCACCATCGGGGCGACGGCCGGTTCCCAGTGCGCCATCATCAGGTCATCGCGTTCCAGGGGCGAGGTTGCCGGGAACACGATGTCGGCGTGGCGCGCCGTGGCTGTCCACCAGATCTCGTTGACGATGATGCACTCCGGCCGCCGGAAGGCGGCGACCAGCCGGTTCAGGTCCTGGTGGTGATGGAACGGGTTGCCGCCGGCCCAGTAGACCAGCCGGATGTCGGGATAGCGCCGCTGTTCCCCGTCGTAGTGGTAACTGCCACCCGGGTCGAGCAGCATGTCGGAGATGCGCGCAACCGGGATGTAGTCGTCCACCGGGTTACGGCCCTGGGGCAACGCCGGCCATGCGAAGGGCCGGACCGGGTTGCCGATGCCGTTTTCGCTGCCGTAGCCGATCCCGAACCCGCCGCCCGAAAGCCCGATCTGCCCCAGCATGGCGCCAAGGACCACGGTGAGCCAGATCGGCTGTTCGCCGTATTCGCCGCGCTGCAGACCCCAGGCCGTGGAGATCATGGTCCGGCCCGCGGCCATGCGCCGGGCAAGCTCGCGGATCGCCTCGGCCGGAACACCGGTGATCGGGGCTGCCCAGTCGGCATCCTTCACCGTGCCGTCGGTCTCGCCGAACAGGTAGGCGCTGAACCGGTCGAACCCGACCGTGTAGCGATCGAGGAAGCTGCGGTCGTGCAGTCCCTCGCTGGCGAGCACGTGGGCGAGGGCCAGCATCAGGGCTGCGTCGGTGTTCGGGCGCACCGGGACCCACTCGGGGTCGTACAGGGCCGCGACATCGGTCCGCAGCGGACTGATGTTGACGAATTCGGTGCCCGCGTCCCGGCATGCGCACAGCCACTCGTGCAGGGTGTGGCGTCCGACACCGCCCGACGTGACCTGGCCGTTCTTGAGCGGCATGCCGCCGAACATCACCAGCAGATCGCAGTGCGAGGCGATGTCCGGCCACTGGGTGGCCCGGTCCAGCACCTGGCCCCGGAAATCCCCCACCGTGCGCCCGAGCGTCACCTCGGCGGCGGCGTGGCTGTAGCTGTTGCGATGCGCGACGTAGCCGCCGGCGGCATTCATGAACCGGTGCACCTGACTCTGGGCGTGATGGAACCGTCCGGACGACCCCCAGCCGTAGGAGCCGGCAAAGATCGAGCCATTGCCGAACCGCGTGCGGACCCGGTCGATCTGGGCGGCCGCGAGATCGAGTGCCGTGTCCCAGGACACCTCGACGAAGGGTTCGGCCCCCCTGCCGGCCGGGTCGGCCGCGGGGCCATCGCGCAGGAAGCCCGCGCGGACCACCGGTCGTCGGATGCGCACGGCGTCGTCGACCGCGTCGACCATCCCGGGGCCGATCACCGCCGGTGCCGGGTCTTCCTCCCAGGGGTGCAGGTCAAGCAGGCGACCGTCGCGGACCTCGGCGAAGTAGGTGCCCCAGTGGCTTGCGGTCGGGATGAATTCGGATGCGGCAGAGCTTGTCATGAGCGCCAGTCTCCGGGTCTGTGCGAGACCGGCCGTTCGCCCTGTGTGACCGGTTCGCGGGTGCCGGTCGCCGGGTGGTGGGCGCGGCTGGGATTGAACCAGCGACCCCTACGATGTCAACGTAGTGCTCTCCCGCTGAGCTACGCGCCCGGCCTCGTTCATGGCATGGGTGGTTACACCGAAGCGCCGGCACAAGGCAAGACCGACGCTGCCCGGTGACAGGCCGGCGCGGCTGCGGTAGACAGCGGGTATGACCCGGACCAGCCAGGACCCGCCATCCGGACCGGACGTCGTTGTCGGTCGCAGCAGGCCGATCGCGGTGGAGCGACCAGATCGCCAGGTGCTGCCGGTGGTGGTTGCCTCGCCGCACAGCGGCCGGGTCTACCCGCCGGAGTTCCTCGCGCAATCGCAACTGCCGCTGGAGCGGCTTCGCATGACCGAGGACTGTTTCGTCGACGAAATATGCTCCGACGCGCCCGCGCTGGGCGCGATCCTCCTGCACGCGCTGTTCCCGCGCGCGTTCATCGACGTCAACCGCGAGGCCTGGGAACTCGACCCGGAGATGTGGAGCGACCCGGTGCCGGACCACGCGACCACCTGCAGCGCGCGCATCGTCGCCGGTCTCGGCACCATTGCCCGCGTGGTCGCCAACTCCGAGGAGATCTACGCAACAAGACTGCCGCTCGCCGAGGCGGAACGCAGGATCAGCACCTGCTACGCACCGTATCACCGCGCGTTGCGCCGCCTGGTCGACGAGACCCGGGAGCGGTTCGGATTCTGCATCCTGCTTGACTGCCACTCCATGCCGTCAGGCGCGGCCCGCGGACACGGCAGGTCGGGCCGGCCGGCCGACATCGTGCTTGGCGATTGCCATGGAACCTCCTGCGACCCGCGGCTGGTCGCGCGTGCCGAAGGGTTTCTCGCACGGCGGGGATACTCGGTCCGCCGGAACGTGCCCTACGCCGGGGGACATGTCAGCCGGCACTACGGCGCGCCCGACGATGGTGTTCACGCGCTCCAGGTCGAGATCAGCCGGGCGCTCTACCTCGATGAGGCGCGGCTGTGGCGTCTGCCGGCAATCGGCAGGCTGCGCCATGACATCAGCGGCCTTGTTGCGACGCTCGGCGGCATCGACCTCGGGGTCGCGCCGCCGCTGGCCGCGGAGTAGCAGCGCTTAGAAATTCACCATGTCGCCGCCCTTCAGCCCGAGCATGGCCCGGGCCTCGGCCGGGGTGGCAACCTCGAGCGAGAGGTCCTCGACGATCCGCCTGATCTTGGCCACCTGGTCGCGGTTCGACTCCGCAAGCTTGCCCTTCGCAATGTAGAGGCTGTCCTCCATACCGACCCTGACGTTGCCGCCAAGCATCGCCGCCATGGTCACGAAACTCATCTGGTGCCGTCCGGCGGCCAGAACCGACCAGCGGTAGTCGGAGCCGAACAGCTTGTTGGCGATCCGCCGCGAGTGCATCAGGTTTTCCTCGTCGGCCCCGACCCCGCCGAGGATCCCGAAGATCGACTGGACGAACAGCGGCGGCTTGACCAGCCCCCGGTCGAGGAAATGCGCCAGGTTGTAGAGGTGGCCGATGTCGTAGCACTCGAACTCGAAGCGTACGCCGTGACCTTCACCGAGTTCCTTGAGTATGTACTCGATGTCCTTGAAGGTGTTGCGGAAGATGAAGTCGCGTGAGTTCTCGAGATGGGTGCGTTCCCATTCGTGCTGGAACTCGCTGATCCGGTCGAGGATCGGGTAGAGGCCGAAGTTCATCGAGCCCATGTTGAGGGAGGTCATCTCCGGACTGGCCCGCAACGGCGCCGCCAGCCGTTCCTGCAGGGTCATGCCGTGGCCGCCGCCGGTGGTGATGTTGACCACCGCATCGGTCGCCTGCTTGATGCGGGGCAGGAAAGCCATGAACGTGTCCGCGTCCGGGGTCGGTCTGCCGTCCCTGGGGTCGCGGGCGTGAAGGTGGATGATCGAGGCCCCCGCTTCCCAGGCGCCGATCGACGCCTCGGCGATCTCGTCGGGCGTGATCGGCAGGTGCGGACTCATGGTCGGCGTGTGGATCGAGCCGGTCACGGCACAGGTGATAATGACCTTGTCGGACATGGTGATGCCCCCCTTGTCTGCTCGCAGGCTGCGGCAACCCTATCGCGCGCGGCGGGGACGCGCCAGTCATCGTCCGGCGGCGCGGGCCGCCTCGCGGATGGCGGACAGCGATGTCGCCGGCGTGATGGCCTCCGGGTCGAGCCTGATCTCGATCAGGCCCGGCCGGCCGGCCGCGAGCGCGCGCTCGAATGCCGGAGCGAACTCGCCGGTCTCGCACACGATCTCGCCATGGGCGCCGTAGGCGCGTGCGAGCGCGGCGAAGTCCGGGTTTTCCAGCCCGGTGGCCGAGACCCGTCCCGGGTACTCGCGTTCCTGGTGCATGCGGATGGTGCCGAACATCGCGTTGTTCACCACGATGGCGATGATGTTTGCGCCGTACTGCATCGCGGTCGCCAGCTCCTGGCCGTGCATCATGAAGCAGCCGTCGCCGTTCATGCTGACCACCACCCGGTCGGGGTGGACCAGCTTGGCCGCGACCGCCGCCGGCATGCCGTAGCCCATGGAACCGCTGGTCGGAGCAAGCTGGGTCCGGTAGTCGCGGTACTGGTAGTAGCGGTGCATCCAGGTGGCGTAGTTCCCGGCACCGTTGCAGATGATGGCGTTCTCGGGCAGGCGGGCGTTCAGCCAGGCGGCGATCTCTCCCATCTGGACCGGACCGGGAACCGGCTTCGGCTCCAGCGTGTCGCGGTAGGCGAGGTTGGCCCGACGCGTGCGGTCGGCCCAGGTGCTGCCCTCAATCGGGCCCATGCCGGCAAGCGCGGCGGCAAGGGCGCGCGGTGAGGCGTTGACGGCAAGGTCGGCCTGGTAAACCCTCCCGAGCATCTCGGCGCCGGGGTGGACATGGACGAGCCGCTGGCGCGGACGCGGCACCTCGAGCAGGCTGTAGCTGTCGGTGGTGATTTCGCCGAGCGCGGCGCCGATCACGACCAGTGGGTCTGCCGAGGCAACGAGTTCGCGCAGCGCGGGCGGAGCGCCGATGCCGACGTGACCGGCGTAGTTTGGATGGCGGTTGTCGAAGTAGTCCTGGCAGCGGAACGACACGCAGACCGGCAGGTCGGAGGCTTCGGCAAATTCCCGTATCCGGGTACAGGCCTCGCGGTCCCAGCCGCCGCCGCCGAGCATCAGCAGGGGTGCGGTGGCGCCGGCCAGCAGTGCGTGCAGTTCCCGCAGGGCGTCCGGCCCCGGGTGCGGTTCCACTGCCCGGTATCCGTCGAACGGCCGCGCGACCACCCGGCTGGTCAGCATGTCCTCGGGCAGCGCGAGCACCACCGGTCCGGGCCGGCCGGCAGTCGCGGTGTGAAACGCCCGGCTGATGTACTCGGGCAGGCGCTCCGCTTCCTCGACCTGTGCGACCCACTTCGCGAGCGGTCCGTACATCAGCCGGTAGTCGATCTCCTGGAACGCCTCGCGGTCGGCCATGGAGCGACCGACCTGCCCGATAAGCAGCACCATGGGCGTCGAATCCTGGAAGCCGACATGCATGCCGGAACTGGCGTTCGTCGCTCCGGGGCCGCGGGTCACCATGCAGACCCCAGGGCGGCCCGTCAGCTTGCCGTAGGCCTCCGCCATCATCGCGGCGCCGCCTTCGTGCCGGCACATCACCGTGCGGACGCTGTTGGTGTCGTGCAGCCCGTCCAGCACCGCGAGGTAGCTCTCGCCCGGGACGCCAAACACCATGTCGACCCCGTGGGCGACAAGCGCGTCCACCACCAGGTGGCCGCCGAGTCGCAGTTCCGGTCCGCTCGGTGCAGTGGTCATTGATCCGGTCTCCCCCGTGGCCGACGCCCGACCGCAATACCGACCGGACGCAGATGGCGCAACCGGGGGCGATGCGCTAGTGTGCCCGCGGTCAATCGGGGAGGTGATGCGATGCTCGCGACCGTTGTGCCGGTCGAGGACCTGGCGGCCCGGATTCCGGACGGCGCCACCGTGGCGCTTCCGCCGGACTACGGCTACTGCGCGCTCGGTGCGGTTCATGCCCTGATCAGGCGCGGAGCGCGCCGTCTCAGGCTGCTCGGGGTCCCGGCCATCGGGTTCCAGGGCGACATGCTGATCGGAGCGGGCTGCGTCGAGACGGTCGAAACCGCGGCGATGACCTTGTCGGAGTACGGCCTGTGCCCGCGGTTCACGGCCGCGGTCAAGGCCGGGACCATCACCGTCGTCGACTCGACCTGTCCGGCCATTCACGCCGCGCTGCAGGCGGCCGAGAAGGCGATCCCGTTCATTCCGCTGCGCGGCCTGATCGGCTCCGACATCCTGGCGCGGCGCGAAGACTGGAAGGTGATCGACAACCCGTTTGCGCCGGGAGACCCGGTGGTGCTGCTTCCGGCCCTGTGCCCGGACGTCGCCCTGTTCCACGCGCCCATGGCCGACCGTTTCGGCAATGTCTGGGTCGGGGTGCGCCGCGAGCAGATGCTGATGGCCCATGCGGCCGCCAGCACCTTCGTGACCGTCGAGCGCATCGTTGACGGCAACCTGATGGACGACGAACGGACCAAGGCGGGCACAATCCCGGGCCTCTACGTGACCGCGCTCGCCGAGGCCGAGCGCGGGGCATGGCCGATGGGGATCCCGGGCGGCTACGAGCCTGACCAGGCACACCTCGCGCGCTACGCCGAGCTGGCCCGCACCGAGGAGGGTTTCGCCGCATGGCTCGAGGCCACGGTGATGACGCGGCCCGCGGCGGCGGAGTGACCCGATGGGGCCGAGGCCCGAAGAGGTCCTGATCACAGCGATCGCCGGCATGCTCGAGGGGCTCGGTCACATCGCGGTCGGTGCGTCGTCCCCGATCCCCGGGGCGGCGGCGCTGCTGGCGCGCGAACGCAGCGCCGGCACGACCCGGGTGTCGATCCTCGGCAGCGAGCGCAACAACTTCTTCACCGACGGCGGCAAGGAACTGTTTGACTGCGCCGGGCAGGGCCGGATCGACGCGTTCTTCCTCTCCGGCGCCCAGATCGACGGCGCCGCCAACGTGAATCTGGTCTCCATCGGCGATCCCGATCGGCCGAAGGCGCGGTTTCCCGGCTCCTTCGGTTCGGGCTACCTCTACTTCGTGGTCCCGAGGGTCATCCTGTTCCGCCTCGAGCACACGCCGCGCACCCTGGTCGAGCGGGTGGATTTCATCAGCGCACCCGGGTTTTCCGAGGACGGTGTCTACCGGCCCGGCGGACCCCACAAGCTGATCACCGATCGCTGCCTGTTCGACGTCGACCGGGACCGGCGCCGCTTCCGGCTCGAAAGCGTGCATCCGGGGCACACCCTCGACGAGATCGTGGAACAGACCGGGTTCGACTTTGACATCCCGCCTGGCGGGGTGCCGGAGACACCGGTGCCCGACGATGACACCCTGGAGGTGATCCGCACCCGGGTCGCAGGACAGATCGCGGAGATCTACCCGGACTTTGCGGCCCGGGTGTTCGCAACCCCGACGCACTAGTACCCGGAGACCGCAATGACGGACAAGGAGACGGCCGGCGCGCTCGCCGGGCTGAAGGTGATCGACTGCACCCGGGTCCTTGGCGGGCCCTACTGCACCCAGATGCTCGGTGACCAGGGGGCCGAGATCATCAAGATCGAGCCGCCGCAGGGCGACGAGGTCCGGGACTGGGGGCCGCCGTTCGACGGCGAGGACGCGGCGTATTTCATCGGGGTGAACCGGAACAAGCGTTCGATCGGCCTCGACCTGGCGCGCGAGCAGGGCCGCGAGGTCCTGCTGCGGCTGCTCGAGGGCGCCGACGTGCTGGTCGAGAACTACAAGACCGGCTCGATGGAACGCTGGGGACTCGGCTACCGGGAGGTGCTGAGCCGGAAGTTCCCGCGGCTCGTGCACTGCCGGATCTCGGGCTTTGGCGCCGACGGCCCCTACGGCGGGTTTCCCGGCTACGACGGCATCATCCAGGCAATGGTCGGACATTTCTCGGTCAACGGCGCGCCCGAGAGCGGACCGACCAGGATCGGGCTCGCGATGGTCGACATCGGCACCGGGCTGTATGCCGGCAACGCCATCCTGATGGCGCTGCTGGAACGCGAACGCTCGGGGCGCGGCCAGTTCCTCGACCTGACGCTGTATGACTGCGGTCTCGCGCTGATGCACCCGCACGTGATCAACTACCAGGTCTCCGGCGGCGTGGTCCCGCGACTGACCGGCAATCCGCATCCCAACATCGCGCCCTACGACCTGTTCGAGACCGCGACCTGCAAGATCTTCGTCGCCGGCGGCAACGACCGCGCCTGGCAGCGGCTGTGCGCGGAGCTTGGCCGCGAGGAACTCGGCCGCGACCCGCGCTTTGCCACCAACGCCGACCGGCAGGCAAACCGCGACGCGCTCAAGCGGGAACTCGAGGGCGTGCTGGCCGGGGTCGACGGCGAGGAGCTGTGCACCAGGCTGCTCGCCGCCGGACTGCCGATCGGGCCGGTTCGGGACACCGCCGAGGTCATGGCGCACCCGCACACGGCGCACCGCGGCATGCGTGTCGAACGCGACGGGTACGTGAACTGGGGCCTGCCGCTGAAATTCTCGCGCACCCCGGGATCGGTGCGCCGGACCCCGCCCCGGTTCGGAGAGCACGGACGCGAGATCCTGCACGAGCACGGATTTGCGGACGACCAGATCAGCAGCCTTGCCGAGGACGGTATCCTGGTCGAGACCCGGCGGCGCCCGGGGACCTGAAACAGTCGGGACCTTCACCCGGCGACATTTCACCAGTCTGCCCGGCGCACCATCCGATCGACACAAGTCCCGAACAGCCGCGTGACAGCGCTGCCGGACCCGTGGCATGCTCACCAGATGCAGAGGAACTTCACGGCCCGCGGACACCACGACATGGGCGGCCTGGAAGCCGGCGCCATCGACCAGGAGGCGCATGACTACGCCCTGTGGGAGCGTCGGGTCGACGCGCTGATGATGCTGCTGAGCGGCCCGCGGCGCATCATGACGGTCGACCAGCTTCGCAAGGGCATCGAGGCCCTGCCTCCGGATGCCTACGACAGCATGACCTACTACGAGCGCTGGATTGCGTCGCTGACCAACGCGCTGCTCGATGCCGGCGTGCTCACCACCGAGGAACTGGGCGCAAGGATGGCGCGGGTCTCGGCGCGCGGTCCGGAGGCGGAATGAGCCGGTTTGCGGTCGGAGACCGGGTCAGGGTCCACGACCTGTGGCCTCCGACGCCGCCGGCGCACGTGCGGACCCCGCACTACGTGCGCGGTCACGTCGGGGTGGTGGAGCGGATCTGCGGGACTTTCGGCAATCCGGAGGAACTGGCGTTCGGACGGCGCGGCGCATCGTACGAAACCCTCTACCGGGTCCGGTTCCGCCAGGCCGACCTGTGGCCGGGCTACGACGGTCCCGGGACCGACCACATCGAGATCGAGATCTACGAGTTCTGGCTGTCCCCCGCGGGCAGTGAGCCGGAGAGCGCAGGATGAGCCACACCCACGACCACGAACACGCGCAGCCACGGCCCGACCTGGACGATACCATGACCTACTACCGGGTGATGGAGGAGGCGGTTCGCTCGCTGCTGATCGAGAAGGGAATCGTCACCGCCGACGAGGTCCGGCGCGAGGTCGAGAACATGGACGCGCGCACTCCCGCCAACGGTGCGCAGGTTGTCGCCCGAGCCTGGGTCGACTCCGACTTCCGCAGCCGGCTTGTCGCGAACCCGAAACAGGCGATCGGCGAGATCGGGCACGATATCGGCCCGATGCACCTGGTGGTGCTCGAGAACACGCCCGGGGTGCACAACGTCGTGGTCTGCACGCTGTGTTCCTGCTACCCGCGCTGGCTGCTCGGCCGGCCCCCGGACTGGTACAAGAGCCGGGCCTACCGCTCGCGAGTGGTCCGCGAGCCGCGCGCGGTGCTGCGGGAGTTCGGTACCGAGATCGCCGATGACCGCGAGGTCAGGGTGCATGATTCCACTGCCGACATGCGCTACCTGGTGCTGCCGATGCGACCTGACGGCACCGACGGCCTTTCGCAGGCCGAGCTCGCGGCCCTGGTGGGACGGGACTCGATGATCGGCGTGACCGAGGTGGTGCCGCCGCTTCGCGTCTGACCACCGCCAGACGCTTGCTTTTGCGGGCGTCGGGCGCTATCCACCCGTTCACCCTACCACGCACGCGAGCACGCGCCGGTCCACGCATGCGGATCCGCGCTCCGGTGGCTCATCCGAGCCGCGCTCGCGGAGGCTGAACCGGAGAAGCGAGACGATGTCTGTTGCAGCAACCTTCACCATGCGCCAGCTGCTCGAGGCCGGCGTGCACTTCGGGCACCACACACGGCGCTGGAACCCGAAGATGGAGCCCTACATCTACGGGGTCCGCAACAACACCCACATCATGGACCTGCGCCAGTCGGTGCCGATGCTGCACCGAGGGCTCGAGGCGATCCGCGATGTGGCTGCCGGTGGCGGCCGGGTGCTGCTGGTCGGCACCAAGCGCCAGGCGGCCGACACCATTTCGGAAACCGCGCAGCGCACCGGCCAGTACTTCGTCAACCATCGCTGGCTGGGCGGCATGCTCACCAACTGGAAGACGATTTCCAACTCGATCAAGCGCCTGAAGGACCTGGAAGAGCAGCTCGGCAGCGAAACACAGGGGCTGACCAAGAAGGAACTGCTGAACCTGACCCGCGAACGCGACAAGCTCGACCGCGCACTCGGCGGCATCAAGGAAATGGGCGCGCTTCCGGACATCCTGTTCGTCATCGACACCAACCGCGAGCAACTGGCGATCCGCGAGGCGGTCAAGCTGCAGATCCCCGTGGTCGCGATCCTCGACAGCAACAGCGACCCCGAGGGCATTACCTTCCCCATTCCCGGCAACGACGATGCCATGCGCGCAATCGCGCTCTACTGCGACCTGGTCGGAACCGCGATCCTGCATGGATTGCAGGAGGAACAGATCGCCGCCGGCCGGGATATCGGCGAGTCGGAGGAAGGTCCGGTCGAGGCCGGACTTGCTGCAGACGAGGACGACGCGGCCGGGGAGGCCGAGGGCGAACCGGAAACACAGGCAGCTTCTGAGTGATGAGGACGGACATGGGCGTGATCACGGCAGGACAGGTCAAGGAACTGCGCGGGAAGACCGGCGCGGGGATGATGGACTGCAAGCGGGCGCTGACCGAAAGTGGCGGAGACATCGAGGCGGCCGTCGACTGGCTGCGCAAGAAGGGCCTTTCGGCGGCGGCGAAGAAGGCCGGCCGCGTCGCGGCCGAGGGCGTGGTGGCCATGGCAGCCGGCAATGGCGCCGGAGCACTGATCGAGGTCAACTCCGAGACCGACTTCGTCTCGCGCAACGAGGCGTTCCAGGACTTCGCCACCACCCTGGCGTCGATGGTGCTCGAGTCCGGCGAGGATCTCGATGCGCTCGTCGGCCGGCGCTACCCGGGCGAGGAGCGGACGGTGGGCGAGCAGCTTACCCACAACATCGCCACCATCGGCGAGAACATGTCGCTCAGGCGCGCGGTTCGCCTCAGGGTTGACCAGGGGGTGATATGCCCCTACCTGCACAACGCGGTCGCACCGGGGCTCGGCAAGATCGGTGTGCTGGTGGCGCTGCGTTCCGCTGCCGATCCGCAGGTGCTTCAGCCCCTGGGCAAGCAGATCGCGATGCACGTCGCGGCGACCGGGCCTCGGAGTGTCGATGTCAGCGATCTTGACCCGATGCTCGTCGAACGCGAGCGCACGATCCTGATGGAACAGGCCGAGGCCTCGGGGCGGCCGGTGGCGATTGTCGAGAAGATGGTCGAGGGCCGGTTGCGCAAGTTCTACAAGGAGGTTGTGCTGCTGGAGCAGGCCTTCGTCATCGACAACGAGACCCCGGTCGGGAAGGTGCTGGTGCAGGCCTCGAAGGATGCCGGGACCCCGATCGAAGTCGCCGGTTTCCGGCGGTTCGTGCTCGGCGAGGGCATCGAACGGGAGGACAAGGACTTTGCGGCGGAGGTCGCGGCACAGCTCGGATGAGCCGTGACCCCATGTCGTGCCGCTGACTGCGCGGAGACCTGCGCATGGAACATCCGACCGCTCGTCCACTCTACCGACGGGTGCTGCTGAAGATTTCCGGTGAGGCGCTGATGGGAGACCGGGGCTTCGGCCTCGATCCCGACACGGTAAGCCGGATCGCCGGCGAGATCGCCTCGGTGGTGGCAGCAGGTGTCGAGGTCTGCGTCGTGATCGGCGGCGGCAACATCGTGCGCGGGGTGTCGATGGCAGCCGGCGGCATGGAACGGGCTACCGGCGACTACATGGGCATGCTGGCGACGGTCATGAACGCGCTCGCCATGCAGAACGCGCTTGAGTCGAGCGGCATCCAGACCCGGGTACAGTCGGCCCTGCCGATCTCCGCGGTCTGCGAGCCCTACATTCGCCGGCGTGCCGTGCGCCACATGCAGAAGCAGCGCGTGGTGATCTTTGCCGCCGGCACCGGCAACCCGTTTTTCACGACCGACACGGCAGCCGCGCTGCGCGCCTCGGAGATGGGGTGCGACGCGCTGCTCAAGGCAACCAAGGTCGACGGGGTCTACGACGCCGATCCGGCGCAGTCGGACAGTGCCAGTCGCTATGACCGGCTCAGCTACATGACGGTGCTGTCGCGCGACCTGAAGGTGATGGACGCGTCGGCCATTTCTCTGGCCCGCGAGAACGGAATTCCGATTTTGGTGTTTTCGATTAACAATGTCGGTGCCTTCGCCGACGTCATTCGCGGCGAGGGGCGATACACGATCATTACCGGAGACACCGACGATGGCCGAACCGGACCTTGATGACATAGAACGCCGGATGGATGGAGCACTGGCGGCGCTGCGCCGCGAATTCGCCGGTTTGCGGACCGGCCGGGCCTCGGCCCAGCTGCTCGAACCCATGATGGTCGAGGCCTACGGCGCCACCATGCCGATCACCCAGCTTGCAACCGTCAACGTGCCCGAGCCGCGAATGCTCTCGGTTCAGGTGTGGGACCGCGGCAACGTGAAGGCGGTCGAACGCGCGATCCGGGTGTCCGACCTCGGGCTGAACCCGCAGGTCGACGGCCAGCTGCTGCGCATCCCCCTGCCCGACCTGTCGGAAGAGCGGCGCCGGGAACTGACGAAGGTTGCAGGACGCTACGCCGAGGGCGCGCGGGTCGCGGTGCGCAACGTGCGTCGTGACGGCGTCGAGTCCGTCCGCAGGCTGGAGAAGGACGGTGAGCTGAGCCAGGATGATCGCCACCTCTACGAGGAGGAGATCCAGAGCCTGACCGACGATCACATCGGCCAGATCGACCAGATGCTCAGCACCAAGGAAACCGAAATCATGCATGTCTAGGTGATGGACGGGTCGAAGTGAGCGAAGGTCACGATACTCAGGTCCGGCCGGCGGGCCCCAGGCACGTGGCGATCATCATGGACGGCAACGGGCGCTGGGCTCGGGCTCGCGGCCTGCCGCGGGCGATCGGCCACAAGTACGGGGCCGAACGGGTGCGCGAGACGGTGGAATGCGTGATGGAACACGGCATCCGCCACCTGACCCTGTTCGGGTTCTCGTCGGAAAACTGGAAACGGCCGGACGACGAGATCGCCGACCTCATGGGACTGCTCAAGCGCTACCTTTCGAAGGAAATGGCGGAACTGCATGCCCGCGGCGTTCGCATCCGGGTGATCGGCGAGCGCCATCGCCTGCCGGTCGACATCGGAGCGCTGATCGCCAGGGCCGAACGGCTGACCGCGCTGAACCGGGAACTCGATCTTACCCTCGCACTCAGCTACGGCGGTCGTCGCGCAATTGCGGCCGCGGCGCGTGCGCTTGCGTGCGAGGTCCGGTCGGGGGTGCTCGAACCGGAGTGCATTGACGAGACCCTGTTCGCTTCCCGGCTCGAGACCCTCGAACTGCCGGACCCCGACCTGCTGATCCGGACCTCCGGCGAAATGCGGATCTCGAACTTCATGCTGTGGGAATGCGCCTACTCGGAATTCGTGTTCACCGACGTGCTGTGGCCCGACTTCTCGCGGGACACGCTGGCGCAGGCGATCGCGGAATTCGGACGGCGCGACCGGCGCTACGGCGCCGCGGTGTGAGCCCGGAGCGTGCCGGCCCGTTTCGGTGACTTCACGGCGCGCCTCGTCTCGGCAATCGTGATGGTGCCGCTGCTTGCCGCGGCATTGTGGCAGGGGGGACTGGTGCTGGCGTTGCTGGTTGCCGCGGTGACCGGTTGCCTGGCGTGGGAATGGAGCCGGATGGCGGGAGCCGGCAGGTGGCTCGCCGCCGCCTGCGCCTGCGCCGGCTGCCTGCCGGTTGCCGCCTGGCCGCTGCTGCCTGCCGGCGACTGGGGCTGGGTTGCGGCTGCGGCCGGTCTTGCGACCGGCGCCCTCGCGGTCCGGCACCGCCACGGCCTGGTTGTTCTCGCAGGTCCCGTGGTCGCCGTGGTTCCGGGGGTCGCATTGCTGTGGCTTCGCGGGTTCGAGCCCGGCGGTGCGGTCCTGGTGGCCGGTCTGCTCGGCTGCGTGGTCGCGACCGATACCGGTGCCTATGCGGCCGGGCGGCTCTTCGGCGGTCCCAGGCTTGCGCCGATGATCAGTCCGAACAAGACCTGGGCCGGGTTCGCCGGAGGTGTCCTGGCGGGTGCCGCGGGCGGAGGCCTCATGGCCGCGTGGCTTCCCGGCCACGCGAATGTCGCCCTGCTGTGCCTCGCCGGCGCCGGTGTCGCGGTGGTTTCCCAGGCCGGCGACCTCGGTGAATCGGCGATGAAGCGGCGGTTCGGCGTCAAGGACTCCGGGCGCATGATCCCGGGCCATGGCGGTGTTCTCGACCGGTGTGACGGGCACATGGCGGCGATCAGCATCGCGGCCGCGCTGGTGTGGCTTGGCGGCAAGCCCCCGGTTCTGTGGTAGGGTGACTCGCGGGCGAACATGACCCGGACGGGGAATGGGTGGAGGCATGCCGGCAACCGGGAGGGACGACGGGATCACGGGCCTGACCGTTCTCGGGGCAACGGGGTCGGTCGGAAAGACCACACTCGCGCTGGCCCGCCAGCACCCCGGACGGTTCTCGATCAAGGCCCTGACCGCGGGGAGCAACTGGCGAGAGCTGGCCGCCGCGGCCCGCGAGATGCGCCCGCGGTTCGTGGCGATACGGGACGAGAGTACCCTGCCGGAGCTCAGGGACGCATTGTCCGACCTGCCGATCGAGGTGGCGGCCGGTCGCTCCGGCATCGACGAGGCTGCACGCCGTCCGGCGGACCGGGTGGTCTCGGCCATTGTCGGGATTGCCGGGCTCGGGCCGACCATGGCGGCGGTGCAGCGTGGTGCGACGGTTGCGATCGCCAACAAGGAGCCGCTGGTCTCCGCCGGGAGGCTGATCATCGAGGAGGCCGCCCGGTGCGGAGCGACGCTGCTGCCGGTCGACTCCGAACACAATGCCATCTTCCAGGTGTTCGAGGACGAGAACCGCGACCGGATCCGGAGCATCGTGCTCACCGCGTCCGGGGGGCCGTTCCTGAGGCACTCCGTCGAAGAGATGGCCGCATGCACGCCCGAGCAGGCCCTGGCCCATCCCAACTGGAGCATGGGCGCAAAGATCTCCATCGACTCGGCAACCATGATGAACAAGGGCCTCGAGGTCATCGAGGCGCATCACCTGTTCGGGTTCTCCGAACAGAAGATCGAGGTGCTGGTGCACCCGCAATCGGTGGTCCACGGACTTGTGTCCTACTGCGACGGTTCGGTGCTCGCGCACATGGCGCCGACGGACATGTCGTGCCCGATCGCGCACGCGCTCGCCTGGCCTGAACGCATTGCGGTTCCGCGGTGCCGGCTTGACCTCGTGACGGCGGGACCGCTCACCTTCGAACCTCCGGACGACGCGCGGTTTCCGGCACTCGGGCTCGCGCGCTCGGCACTGCGTGCCGGCGGCGCACTTCCGCTGGTGCTCAATACCGTCAACGAGGTGGCGGTGCAGGCCTTCCTCGATGGTGCCATCGGATTCTGCGACATCGTCCGCCTGATCGAGACAGTGCTTGCGCGCGAGCAACCGGCGACGCCGGCATCGCTCGAAGAGATCCAGGAGCTGGATGCCGCGATACGCGCCGTGGCCCGGGAGCTGCTCGGCGAACCGGGTCGGGCGGCCGGCACCGTTGCCATGCCTTCCGCAGCTGTCTAAACAGTCGACATTCCCCGCTGTCCAATCAGCCTGCACCCTGCACGGAGAGGCCTGAGCGTGACCGATCTTCTGGCAATCGTGACCGATAACCTGGTGCCATTCCTGATTATTTTGACGGTACTGGTGTTCGTGCACGAGTATGGTCACTACGCCGTTGCGCGGCGTGCGGGTGTGCGGGTCGAGGTGTTCTCCATCGGTTTCGGACCGGAGTTGTTCGGCTGGACGGCCCGTTCGGGTACCCGCTGGAAGTTCTCTGCGATCCCGCTTGGCGGCTACGTCAGGATGTTCGGCGACAGCGATCCGTCCAGTTCGGCCGGCGAGGGGCTGGCGGAGATGAGCGAGGAGGAGCGGCAAGTCTCGTTCCACCACAAGTCGCTCGGTGCGCGCACCGCCATCGTTGCGGCGGGGCCGGCTGCCAACTTCCTGTTCGCGATCCTGGTGCTCGCGGTCCTGCACGCGAGTGTGGGACAGCGACAGCTCGCGCCAACCGTCTCGGAGGTGATTTCCGGGAGTGCGGCCGAGGCGGGCGGGCTGGTGTCCGGTGACCGGGTGATCGAGGCCGACGGAACACCGATCGGACAGTTCGGGGACCTGCAGCAGGTGGTCTCGGCGAGTGCCGGCCGGCCGCTTGTCCTGGTCGTGTTGCGCGACGGTGAACGGGTCACGCTCACCGTCACACCGCGCCGGGTCGAGAGTACCGACAGTGCCGGGGTCACAGTCAGCCGCGGTCAGCTCGGCGTGCGCGGCGGAACGGTGGAGTACCGGCGTTCGAACCCGCTCTCGGCGGTGTGGATCGCGACGACGGAGACCTGGTCGCTCACCGTCCAGACCCTGGCGGCGGTCCGCGAGATCATCACCGGCAGCAGGAGTGCCGAGGAACTCGGCGGTCCGCTCAGGATCGCACAGATCTCCGGATCGGCCGCGGAAGCCGGACTGTCAACGGCGTTGTGGTTTACCGCCCTGCTGTCGATCAACCTCGGATTGATCAACCTGTTCCCGATCCCGGTCCTCGACGGTGGACATCTTGTGTTCTACCTGGCCGAGGCAGTGCGTGGACGCCCGCTTGGAGTGCGCGTTCGGGAGTACGCGTCGATCGCCGGTTTGACTACAGTGATCGGTCTCATGGTATTTGTGACATGGAACGATATAGTTCAGCTGCGGGTTGTCGATTTCTTCCACTCGTTGTTCAGTTGAAAAACGGACAGGACAGAGGCTCACAAGGCAATGCTGAAAGTATTCAGAGCGGAACCAAAACGGTGCGGGTGGCTGTGCGCGGCCCTGGTGGCCGGGGTTCTTCTTGCGGCTCCCGTGGCCGTTGCCGATACCGTCGACGACATCGTGATCAACGGCACCCAGCGGGTGGACCCGCAAACGGTCCTGTCCTACCTCGAGATCGAGCCCGGCGATCCGTTCGACCCCGACCTGCTCGACGACTCCCTGAAGGCCCTGTTCGCGACCGGACTGTTTGCCGACGTGGTGGTGCGTCGTGACGGAACGACGCTGGTGGTCGAGGTCAAGGAGAATCCGGTCATCAACCGGATCGCCTTCGAGGGCAATGACCGGATCAAGGATGAAGTTCTCGAGGCCGAGGTCCAGCTGCGCCCCAGGCGGGTGTTCACCCGGACCAAGGTTCAGCGGGACGTGCAGCGGCTACTCGATGTCTATCGCCTGAGCGGGCGGTTTGCCGCCCGGGTTGAGCCCAAGGTGATCGTGCTCGAGCAGAACCGGGTCGACCTGGTCTTCGAGATCAGCGAGGGACCGTTGAGCCGGGTGCGCAGCATCACCTTCATCGGTAACCGCAGTTTCTCGGACTCCGACCTGCGCGACGTGATCCAGACCCGCGAGTACGCGTTCTGGCGGTTGCTGACCAGCAACGATACCTATGATCCCGACCGGCTCGGTGTTGACCGGGAGCTGCTGCGCCGCTTCTACCTCGAGGAGGGTTACGCCGACTTCAAGGTGGTTTCGGCGGTCGCCGAGCTCACCACGGATCGCACGGATTTCGTGATCACCTTCACGGTCGACGAGGGTCGGCGCTACCGTGTGGGCGCGATCGGGTTCGACATCGCGCTCAAGCAGGTCACCGAGGAGATGCTCCGCCCCCTGGTCTCCTTTGAAACCGACGACTGGTACGATGCCGACGCGGTCACCGAGGCTGCGGCAGAGATGGCGGATGCGGCCGGTGAGGTCGGATATGCCTTTGTCGACATCCGCCCCAGGACCGAGCGCCACCGCGAGGACCGGCGCATCGACATCATCTTCGAAATCGGCGAGGGGCAGCGGGTTTTCGTCGAGCGCATCGAGATCGAGGGTAACGTGCGCACGCTTGACGAGGTGATCCGGCGCGAGGTGCGGCTGATCGAGGGCGATGCCTTCAACACGGCGCGGCTGCGGGACTCCCACCGGCGGATCCGCAACCTCGGTTTCTTCAACTCGGTCGAAGTCGAACGCCAGCAGGGCAGTGCGCCGGACCGGATGAAAGTCAGGGTGAAGATCGACGAACGGCCGACCGGCGAACTGTCCTTCGGAGTGGGGTATTCCTCGCTGAATGGCCTGCTCGGCGACGTCGGGATCACCGAGCGCAACCTGCTTGGCCGGGGCCAGACTCTGAAGGCGCGCGTCCAGGGCTCGGCGCTGTCCCAGCAGTTCGATCTCGGCTTCGTCGAGCCCTACTTTCTCGACCGGGACGTGCTCGCCGGCGTCGAGCTGTTCCGCGTGACCCGGGACCGGCAGGATGACAGTTCCTTCGACGAGAAGAAGACCGGCGGCGGGGTGCGGTTCGGCTATACCCTGGGCAGGGACCTGCGCCAGTCGGTCCGCTACCAGTACAGGCGGACCCAGGTGCTCAACGTGGACACGAGTGCCTCCCGCTTCATTGTCGAACAGGAGGGCACGACCACGACTTCCCAGGTCAGCCAGTCACTCACCTACGACAAGCGCGACAACCGGCTCGACCCGACCGAAGGCTACCTGCTGTCGATGTCCACCGACGTTGCCGGTCTCGGCGGCGATACCCGGCTACTGCGGCTTCGCGGCAACGGCTCCTACCATTTCCCGGTGTTCGATGACACCGTGCTCAGCATGAGCGCCGAGGCCGGTCACGTGCTTGGCCTGGGCGAGGATGTCAGCATTGCCGAGCGGTTCTTCATTGGCGGCAGCGTCATTCGCGGCTTCGCGGCATCCGGTCTCGGGCCGAGGGACACGCTGACCGGCGATGCCCTTGGCGGCAACAATTACTATGCCGGGACGGTGGAATACAGTTTCCCGATCGGACTGCCCGACGACCTCGGCATCAAGCTGGCGCTGTTTGCCGATGCCGGGAGCCTGTGGCACGTGGAGGCCGAAGGAGACGAGGTGTTCGACAGTACCGCGATCAGGCTGTCGGGCGGGTTCGGCTTGGCCTGGCGCACGGCGTTTGGCCTGATCCGCGTCGACATTGCGGAGGCAATCCTGAAAGAGGAGCAGGATGAAACCGAATTGGTTCGATTCAGCTTCGGTTCGCGGTTCTGACATGGCGGGAGCACAACGCGAAGCCGTAGGGCGGAACCGGAGCAGCTGCCTGCCTGCTGTCTGCGCGGCCCTGTTGCTGGCCGTGGCGCTGCTGCTGCCGGGTGAAGTGCGCGCGCAGGAAAAGTCGGCGCCGGCAACACCGAGTGCGCTGCAGCCGGTTCCGATTGCGGTGATCGACTTCGGCTGGGTCATTCGGGAGTCGGAGGCGGCGAAGGGGATCAGGGCCGCGATCGATGCGCGGCAAAAGGAGTTCCGTACCCAGCTCGCAGGGGTCGAACAGCAGCTCAGGGCCGACGAGAACAAGCTCAACACCGACCGGCAGTTCATCACCGCGGAGGCCTTCCAGCAACGCATGAAGGCGCTGAAGGAAAGGGCGAGCCATGCGCAGCGCCAGGCCGCGGCGGCCACCAAGAAGCTGCGCACCGCACACGATACCGCGATGAACCAGGTGCAGCAGGAACTCTACCGGATCTGCGCTGAAATCGCCGAACAGACCGGGGCAGGGGCGGTCCTGTTTCGCAGCTCGATCGTCATCGCGGTCAAGACACTGGAGATCTCGGAGATTGCGCTCGCACGGCTGAACGAGAGGATACCGGCAGTCGAGGTGTCATTCGAGACAGCGCAGAACTGACGGACCGACAATGGCGGATCCCCGTTTCTTCCCCCATGCGGGTGAGCTCAGCCTGGCCGAGGTGGCGGCCCGCACCGGGTCGAAGCTGGTCAACTGCCCGGATCCCACGGTGAAGGTGGACGACGTGGCACCGCTCGAGGCTGCGAAGCCGAGCGACGTGAGCTTTCTCGAGAACCGGCGCTATCTTGACGCGCTGGCCCGGTCCGGGGCTGGCGCATGCCTTATTCCCGGGGACCTGGTGCCTCGGGCACCGGCGCACATGGCATTGCTGGTGACCGGTGCGCCGCGCCGGAACTTCGCCCGACTTGGCTGGTGTTTCCACCCCGAACCCGGGTTCGAGCCGGGGGTCTGCCCCGGTGCCAGGGTTGCGGCGTCGGCCCGTCTCGGCGCAGGCAGCCGCGTTGAACCCGGCGCGGTGATCGGTGAACGGGTCGAGATCGGCGAGGGCTGCCTCATCGGTGCCAACACCGTCATCAATGATGCGGTGGTGATCGGTTGTGGGACCCGGATCGGCGCCAATGTCACGCTCTCGCACAGTGTTATCGGAGAGCGGTGCGAGATCCTGCCAGGTGCGCGGATCGGCCAGCACGGGTTCGGATTCGATCTCGGCGGCGACGGCACCGTCAGAATGCCGCACCTCGGACGGGTGATGATCGAGGACGATGTCGAGATCGGAGCCAATTGCACGATCGACCGCGGAGCCGGGCCGGATACCCGGATCGGGCGCGGTTCGATGCTCGACAACCTGGTGCACCTGGCGCACAATGTGCAGCTTGGCTGCGGTTGCATTGTCGTGGCCCAGGTCGGCATCGCCGGTAGCACCCGTCTCGGGGACCATGTGGTCATCGGTGGCCAGACGGGTATCGTCGGACACATCGATATCGGTGATCGAGCGCGGATCGCAGGCCGTGCGGGGGTGCACAGGAACATTCCGCCGGACGGGGCCGTGGGCGGCTCGCCGGCGGTTCCGATCGACGAGTGGCGACGGTCGGTGGCGATCCTTCGGCAACTGGCCCGGCGCGGCCCGAAAGTTCTCAAACCAGGCAAGGGAGGCGGGTCGAATGGCTGAGGGTGACGACTCCGCGATTCTCGACATCACGCGCATCAAGCAACTCATCCCGCACCGCTATCCCTTCCTGATGGTCGACAGGGTCATGGACGTGGTGCCGGGCGAGAGCGCCGTCGGGATCAAGAACGTCACGATCAACGAGCCGTATTTCGCCGGCCACTTTCCGACGTTGCCTGTCATGCCGGGGGTAATGATCATCGAGGCGATGGCGCAGACAGCCAGCTGCCTGGTGATGGTCACGCTGGGATCGGAGTCCGAGGGCAAGCTCGTGTTCTTCATGGCGGTGGAGTCGGCACGGTTCCGCAAACCCGTGGTGCCCGGGGACCGGATGGTGATCAATTGCCGGCTGCTGCGCCGGCGTGGTTCGGCCTGGAAGTTCACCGGCGAAGTGCTGGTCGATGACGTGGTTGCAGCCGAGGCTACCTGTCTGGCCATGGTGGTGGACAGGGAGTGACCGTCGGTGCGTGAGACCGCGGTCCATCCGACCGCAATTGTCGATCCTGCGGCAGCCATCGGTTCCGGCGTGGTCATCGGTCCCTATTGCCTGGTGGGCCCGAATGTCCGCCTTGGCGACGGGGCCACGCTCAAGAGCCATGTCGTGGTTGACGGGCGGACGGTGATCGGTCCGGACACAACTGTCTACCCGTTCGCCACCATCGGCCTGGAGCCGCAGGATCTGAAGTATGCCGGGGAACCGTCACAGCTGGAAATCGGCAGCGGCAACGTCATTCGCGAACATGTCACCATGCACACCGGCACCGAGGGCGGTGGCATGGTTACCCGGATCGGCGACGGCGGGTTGTTCATGGTCGGAGTGCATGTGGCGCACGATTGCCAGATCGGCGACCGGGTGGTCCTTGCCAACAACGCGGCGCTTGCAGGCCATGTCACCATCGGCGACGAGGCGATCCTCGGCGGGCTTGCCGCCGTGCACCAGTTCGTGCGCATTGGCACACGGGCGATCGTGGGCGCCATGACCGCGGTGGACCGCGACGTGATCCCCTACGGCTCGGTGAAGGGGCACCGCGGCACCCTGTCAGGACTGAACCTGGTGGGCATGCGCCGGCGCGGGATCGCACGTGCGGACATCGAGGTGGCGACAGATGCCTTCGACCTGCTGTTCCGCGGCCCGGGCGCCCTGCGCGAGCGTATCGCGGCGCTTGAGGCTACCAGCCCGGATGATCCGCGGGTCCTCGAGATCCTCTCGTTCCTGCGTTCGGACCCTTCGCGCCCGGTCTGCCAGCCACCGGTCTCCGGGACGCCGTGAGCAGTCCGGCGCCGCTTGCCATTCTGGCCGGAGGCGGCACCCTGCCCGGCAGACTGGCTGCGGCGCGCCGTGCGAGCGGCGGACAGGTCCTGGTCGTGGCATTTTCCGGCATCACCGACCCGGCGGGCGTTGCAGACCATGAGCACGTCTGGCTGAAACTGGGGCAGATCCAGGCGATGCACGATGCGATCCACCGGTTCGGAGCCCGGGAGGTGGTGATGGCCGGCCCGGTCCGCCGTCCCGCACTCTCGTCGCTGGCGCTGGACCGGAGGGCATCGGGCATGCTGCTGCGGGCCGGACGCCGGGCCTTTGGAGACGACGGACTCTTGTCGGTCATTGTCGAGGAACTCGAGCGCGACGGGCTCACGGTCATCGGGCTCGACGAGGTGATGACGGGTGTCCTTGCCCCGTCGGGCCATATGGCCGGACCGGAACCGGGCCCGGAGGGCAGTGCCGACATTCGCCGCGGCCTGGAGGTGTTGCGCCTGATGGGGGCCGGCGATGTCGGGCAGTGCGTGGCGGTGCAGCACGGAATCGTGCTGGCGCTCGAGGCGATCGAGGGAACCGATGCCATGATCGCGCGCGCCGGTCCGCTGCGCCGGCCGGGGCGTGGACCGGTCCTGGTCAAGGCCAGCAAGCCGGGGCAGGAACGCCGGGTCGATCTGCCGACGGTGGGTGTCCGGACCCTCGAGGCGGCGGCTGCCGCCGGGTTCAGCGGCATTGCCATCGAGGCAGGCGGGACGGTGCTGCTCGACCGTGAGAAAGTGATCGCCGCCGCGACCGCGTCCGGTCTGTTCCTGGTCGGGGTGGACCCGGTACGGTGACAGGTCCCCCGCTGTTCTACCTGATTGCCGGCGAGGCGTCGGGTGATGCACTCGGGGCCGGGTTGATGCGCGCCCTCGACGAGCTGACCGGTGGCGAGGTGCGGTTTGCCGGTATCGGCGGCGAACAGATGCGGCGCGAGGGGCTGGACAGCCTGTTTCCGATCTCCGAACTCGCGGTGATGGGGGTATTCGAGCTGCTGCCGCATGTACCCCGCCTGCTCGGGCGGGTGCGCGAGACGGTGGCGGATGTCGCGGCGCGCCAGCCCGCCGCTCTGGTGACCATCGATTCCAAGGCATTCACCCTCAGGGTTGCAGGCCGCCTGCGCCGCCAGGGCACCCGCGTGCCGCTCATCCACATGGTGGCGCCGACGGTGTGGGCGTGGCGGCCCGGCCGAGCGCGGGTGATCGCGCGCATGCTGGATCACCTGCTGGTGCTGTTCCCGTTCGAGCCCGGCTACTTTGAACCGCACGGGCTTGGCTGCACCTTCACCGGTCACCCTGCCGCCGAGCAACCGGAAGGCGACGGCCCCGGGTTCCGTGCGCGTCACGCGATCTCGCCCTCGGCACCTGTCCTTGCTGTTCTGCCCGGCTCGCGCCCGGGCGAGGTCCGCCGGCTGCTGCCTCCGTTCGCCGCCACGGTCGCCGGGCTCGCAGAGCACATCGAGGAACTGCACGTAGTGGTCCCGACGGTGACCAGTGTTGCCGGACAGGTGCGCGCCGGTGTCGCCGGCTGGCCGGTTCCCGTGACCGTTACCCGTGACCATGGGCTCGATGCCATGGCCGCGAGCACGGCGGCACTGGCCGCCTCCGGCACGGTGACACTGGAACTCGCGCTGGCGCGGGTGCCGAGCGTGGTCGCGTACCGGGTCAGCCCGATGTCGGCGCTGGTCGGCTGGATGCTGGTTGACCGCTCGGCGGTGGTGCTGCCGAACCGGGTACTGGAACAGCCGCTGTTCCCGCTGTTCCTGCAGGGGGAATGCCGGGCCGACCGGTTGCTGCCCGCGGTCCTGGCGGCACTCGGCGACCAGGCGGTGCGGGCCCGGCAGATGACGGTATCGCTCGAGCTGCGCCGGCGTCTCGGCGTGCCCGGCGGGGCCGCACGGGCAGCGGCGCGTGCCGTGCTCGACGTCAGCAAACGGCACGGCCGCCCGTAGGTCGTGACGGTCCGCGCTGCCGCCGCTCAGGTCGTGGCCGTGCGCGGCATTCGCACGAAGGCAATAAGCGGAATGATCGCAAACGCGGTCAACGCGTAGAGATAGAAGGCGTTGATGTAGCCGATCATCTCGGACTGGCGGGCGATTTCGCCCGACAACCGGGCCAGTCCCTCGGCGGTCTGGGGCGTGCTGATCCCCTTCAGCGCCATGATGGTGTTGCTCTCGCCGAAGATCGAGACGTAGCGGGTCAGGTCGGAGTAGTTGGCCGTGGTCGAGCGAACGATCAGGGCAACGGTGATCGAGATCGAGATCGAGCTGCCGATGTTGCGGACCAGGTGGAAGAAGGCACTGCCCTCGTTGAGGCGCGACTTGTCGAGCGTGGAAAACGTGATCAGCGTCAGCGGTACCCAGACGAAGCCGACGCCGAAGCCTGCCAGCAGGTTGGTCCACGCGAGCTCGAAGGCCGACAGGTTGATGTCGAAGGCGCCCATGTACCAGCCGCCGATCCCCTGCAGCAGGAATCCGACGGCGAGCAGGAGGCGGGGATCGAACCTGCGGTTGATGAACACCATCAGGGTGGATCCGGCAAGCGTTCCGAGACCGCGCAGCGCGAGGTAGAGCCCGACGATGTCCTCGGGGTAGTTCTGCAGCTTCTGCATCATCGGCGGATAGAGGATGAGCGGGGTCCACAGGATGGCGCCGAACAGTGCGGCAATGGCGAGCCCGAGAGCGTAGTTGCGGTCCCGGAGAATGCCGAGATCGAAGAACGGGTTTCGGGTGGTCAGCGTGTGGGCGAAGAAGATGTAGAAGGCGCCGACGGCGACGACCGCCTCGATGATGATCTCGGTGGACTCGAACCAGTCGAGCCGCTGCCCGCGGTCCAGCATCAGCTGCAGGGCGGCGATGCCGATCGACAGCGATGCCAACCCGGTCCAGTCGAGGCTGAAGCGGGTCGCCCGGCGCCGGTCCTGGATCACGGCCACGATGAGCGCGCTCGCCAGCAGGCCGAACGGGATGAGCAGGAAGAACACCCACCGCCAGCCGTAGGCATCCGACAGGTAGCCGCCGACGGTGGGGCCGATGATCGGGCCGAACACCACGCCCATTCCGAAGAACGACGTGGCGGTGCCGTGTTCCTCCTGCGGGAAGATGTCGAGAATGGCGGCCATGCAGATCGGAACCAGCGGCGCCCCGAACCCGCCCTGGAAGATGCGACAGACGATCAGCTGCTCGAGGTTCTGCGCCATGCCGCAGCCGGCCGATGCCACCGTGAAACCGAGGGCGCAGGTCAGCATCAGCGAGCGGCGGCTGAAGGTAGAGGCAAGCCAGCCCGAGGCCGGGGTTACCACCGCGGTCGCGACGATGTTGAAGGTGACCACGAGCGCGATCTGGTCGACCGTGGCGGCGAAAGTGCCCTGCATCTTCGGCAGCGCCACGTTGGCGATCATCACCGTCATCGTGTAGAGCATGGTGACGAAGGTGAGTGTGGCCAGCACGACGTAACGCTGGACCGCGCTGACCGGCTGATGGCCGTCCCCGGTCATGACCGGGCCGCGGCTGCGGGACAGGGAGAGAGGCCGTGAAGGAAGATGTCGTCGATATCGGGACCACGGACGGGCAGATGGAGACCTTCCTGTGCAGACCGGAACGTGGCGGACCGCGCCCGCTGGTCCTGTTCCTGATGGACGCGCCGGGCATCCGCGAGGAACTGCGCGACATGGCGCGCAGGCTTGCGACCATCGGCTACTTCGTCATGCTGCCGAACCTCTACTATCGTGCCGGGCGGGATACCACCTACGGGCACGACGTGCTCGAGCACGGCAGTGCCGAGCACGCGCGCATGCGCGCGGTGCGCACGAAGATGACCATTCCGCCGGTGATGGCGGATGTGGGCGCCATGCTGGCGTTCGCCGAACGCTCGGGCGAGGCCGCGCCGGGTCCCGCCGGGGTGCACGGCTACTGCATGAGCGGGCCCTACGCGCTTGCAGCCGCAGCACGCTATCCGGACCGGATCGGGGCCGCCGCGTCCTTCTACGGCACCTGGCTGGTGAGCGCTGCCGAGGAAAGCCCCCACCTCACCCTGGGGGCGGCGCGCGGTGAACTCTACATCTCCTGCGCGGAGCATGACGACCTCGCACCGCTCGACATGGTGGCCGAACTCCAGGCCCTGTTCGATCTGTCGGGGAATCCGGGGGAAATCGAGATCCATCCGGGGGTTCATCACGGGTTCGCGTTTCCCGAACGGTGGTGCTGCGACAAGCCGGCTGCCGAACGGCACTGGGAGCGGCTGATCGCGTTGTACCGGCGCCGTCTTGGCTGACAGGTCCAGCATGCCGCACGGTCGTTGAGTATAGGCCCGTGCCCTTCGGCAGGGAAATGCCTTGGACAGTGAACAGGAGTGCGGGATGAAGGTCTTCATTGCCTGTCTCGGAACCGAGACCAACACGTTCTCCTCCTTGCCGACAGGCATGCAGACCTTCGAGGACACCATGGTGTACAGGGGCGACGCGACCAGCCGTCCCGCCACCACCTTCAGCCTGCCGCTGCACGTCTGGCGCCGGGCAACCGAGGAGCAGCAGGGCCAGGTCGTCGAGAGCCTGGCCGCCTTCGCCCAGCCGGCCGGCCTGACGGTGCGGACCGTCTACGAGGGGTTCCGCGACGAGATTCTCGCCGACCTGCGCGCCGCGCTGCCGGTCGACATCGTGCTGCTGTCGATGCACGGTGCGATGACGGCCGAAGGTTACGACGACTGCGAGGGCGACCTGCTGGCCCGGGTGCGGGAAATCGTCGGTCCCGATATCGTGATCGGCGGCGAACTCGACCTGCACTGCTCGATCACGCCGGAGATGGTGGAGAACGCGGACGCGCTCGTGCTGTTCAAGGAATACCCGCATGTCGACGTGGGCGAGCGTGCCGGCGAACTGTTCCGGATCTGCCTGGCTGCCCACCAGAAGCAGGTACGCCCGGTCATGGCGCTGCACGACTGCCGGATGATCAACATGTGGCGCACGCCGGTCGAGCCCATGCGCTCGGTGGTCGCCGACATGAAGGCGGCCGAAGGTGGTGACGGGATCCTGTCGGTCTCGTTCGCGCACGGTTTTCCGTGGCAGGATGTTCCGCGGACCTCGGCCAAGGTGCTGGTCGTGGCCGACGGGGACGCGGAGCACGCGTCCGAGACGGCACGCGGCTTCGGCAGGAGGATCTGGGAACTCCGCCACGAGACGCTGCAGGAGACGTTTGGCATCGACGAGGCGCTCGACCTGATCGAGGCCGGCCCCGGACCCGTGGTCGCGGCAGACGTGGCCGACAACGCCGGCGGCGGGGCGCCGTCGGACTCGACCTTCATCCTTACGCGCATGCTCGAACGCGGCACCAGCGGCGTGCTGTCGGGCTACTACTGGGACCCGGTTGCGGTGCGCTTCTGCGAGGAGGCAGGCGAGGGGGCGACACTCGCGGTGCGCATCGGAGGCAAGTGCGGGCCGGACTCCGGCGATCCGGTCGATCTCACCGTGACCGTGAAACGCATCCTGCACGGCGCGCGGCAGACCTTCGGCGATGCCAGCATGGGCATGGGAACCGCGATCTGGCTGGCGGCGGAGTCCGGGATCGACCTGATCCTGACCTCGACCCGCACCCAGGTCTTTCACCCCGACGGCATGACGGCGCTCGGCATCCGCATCGCCGACTACAGGGGCATCATCGTCAAGTCGACCCAGCACTTCTACGCGGGCTTCGCACCGGTCGCCTCGAAGGTGCTCTACGTGGCGGCGCCGGGCGCCATCCCGCCCGACTTCGCGGCCATCCCGTACGGTCGGTTCGACGAGCCCTACTGGCCGCGGGTCGAGGATCCGCACCGGGACTGACGGCCCGCTGTCCCACCGCCGCCACCGTGCGCCGCGGCACGTCCCGCCCCGGGCCCGGGGCGGCGCCACCGTGCTCCCCGATGCTCCGTGACCGTGACCGCATCCCCGTGCGGGTTCCGAGAGAGCCCGGGGACGATCACGGGATGCGGCGGTTCCGGACCGGCCTTATCTCCAAAAGAGAAGCCCGCGCCGGGAAGGCGCGGGCTCGAAGTGTTCCGGCATGGTCACGCCGGACTGCGGGTATCGGCTACTTGTCGAGCCAGAAGGTGTCGAACCGTCCGACGTCGTAGAGGCCGAAATAGTTGTAGGGGTTGTGACCCTTGACGTAGTTGTACCAGCCGTCGTTGATCTTCTCCCAGGAGATCGGCAACACCGGCGGGTTCTCTTCCATCACCATTTCGGCGGCGGTGATCGCCGCCTGGCGCTTCACCGGATCGACCTCGTTGTCGATGGCCGTCAGCAACTCGGTAAAGCGCGGGTCCTCCCACTGCGAGTAGTTCTGCGGGCCGTTCGGGCCGTACCAGGTGTTGAAGTAGTCCGACGGGTCGATCAGGGTCGAGACGATGGCGCCGACCGACAGGTCGAACTTGCCGTTGTTGGTGTCGTCGAACCAGACCGACTCCACGACGGTGCGCAGTTCGCACTCGATGTTGAGCGCCTGCTGCAGCATCGCCTGGATTGCCTGCGACCAGAGCTTGAAGGTCGCCACGTCGCGCACCACGAAGTCGAGCCCCTTGATGCCGTCGCCGTGCCCGGCGGCTTCCAGAAGCGCCTTGGCTTCCTTGATGGAGGCCATCGTGTCCGGCTGGTAGCCGAGGCGCGTCGAGAGTTCCTCCTTCGGCGTGGCGACATCCGAGAACGGATAGATGAAGCCACCAACCATCATCGGTGCCACATCCTTGACGACGTCCACAAGCACCGGCCGATCGAACACCAGGTGCATGGCCCTGCGCACCCTGGGGTCGTTGAACGGCTCGCGGTCGGCATTGAGCCAGACCGCCTGGATGACGCTCTGGAAGTAGTCGGTCGCCGTCATGTCGTCGCGGGAATCGGCTTCCTTGCGCGTGACCGGGTCGATCAGCCGGGCGTAGTCCGTCCGGCCCGCCAGGAAGGCCGAGCCGAGCTCGGGCGAGAACGGCAGGCCGTGGTAGAACTCGATACCGTCAAGATAGGGCAGCCCCTCCATCCAGTAGTCCGGGTTCTTCTGCATCACCCAGATTTCCTGCTCGACCCGCCGGACGCTGCGGAACGGTCCGGTGCCGGGAACATCGAGCGTCTTGCGCAGGTTGTAGTTGTTGTCCACAAGCGTCTTCTCGCGGACGATGCCGTTCCAGCCGCTCGCGATGGCGCCCATGATGAAGGCCGGCGGGCGCGGCACGGCCAGCTTGAACTGAACCGTGTGCTTGTCGGGCGCGGTGACCTCGTCGACCGAGGTGAACAGCGCGCTCCGCGGAATGTTGATGCCCTCCGGCGGCTTGGTGATGCGGTCGAAGGTCGCCTTCACGTCCGCGGAGGTGAGCTCGGCGCCGTCGGAAAAGAGCACGCCCTTGCGCAGGAAGAACGTGTAGGTCTTGCCGTCAGGGGCAATCTCCCAGCTGTGGGCCAGGTCGGGAATGATCGTCTGGCCGCTGTCACGCGGGTCGCGGCGGATCAGGTTGTCGTACATGCACGCCTGACTGCCGAGATTGTTGATCGTGCCCGACTGGTGGAAATCGAGATGCGGCGGACGCATGGTGATGCCGTAGCGCAGCACGCCGCCTGATTTCGGGTTCGGCTCCGTCGCTGCCAGCTGGAAACTCGAGCCGTCAAATTCCATCGGGACCGCGGCGCTGGCCCTGCGCGGACGCAGGCCGTAGGCGCCGGCGGCCGCAAGGGCCGCGCTTCCCTTGAGGAAGTGCCGGCGTGTCCAATGCCGATCAAAGAAACCGTTTCGTGACATTATTGTGGTCCTCCCTGTCTCGATCCAGGTCCGCTCCGGCCACTTATGCGATATGCTACCTGGCAGTGCCGCCGTCGCGGGAGCCTGTCGCACCTTAAGGAGAACCGAGTATGGACGTAACCGAGCCGGTCGAACAAGTGGCACCGGCCGTGTTGGAGGACAACGTGCTGGAGGTCGAGGACCTGCAGACCCACTTCTTCACCAACGACGGGGTCGTCCGCGCTGTTGACGGCGTCTCCTACAGCGTGCGGCGCGGAGAAACCCTGGGAGTGGTCGGGGAATCGGGTTGCGGCAAGAGCGTGACGGCACTCTCCATCCTGCGGCTGGTAGCCAACCCGCCGGGCCGCATCGTCGGCGGCGCCATCCGCCTGGAAGGACGGAATCTGCTCGACGCGACCGAAACCGAGATGGAGGACGTGCGCGGCAACGAGATCTCGATGATCTTCCAGGAGCCGATGACCTCGCTGAACCCGCTGTTCACGGTCGGCAGGCAGATCGGTGAAGCCATCGCGCTTCACCAGGGCCTTTCGAAACGCGACTCGATGGACCGCGCCGTCGAGATGCTGCGCGAGGTCCACATTCCGGAGCCCGAACAACGCGCGCGCGAGTATCCGCACCAGCTTTCCGGTGGCATGCGTCAGCGGGTGATGATCGCCATGGCGCTGTCCTGCAACCCGAAGGTGCTCATCGCCGACGAGCCCACCACGGCGCTCGACGTCACGATCCAGGCGCAGATCCTCGACCTCATGCGCGAGACCCAGCGCACCCAGGGACAGGCCGTCATCCTGATCACGCACGACATGGGCGTCGTCGCCGAGAACGCCGACCGTGTGGTCGTCATGTATGCCGGCCGCAAGGTCGAGGAAGCCGAGGTGGACGAACTGTTCGACAATCCGGGCCATCCCTACACGGAAGGCCTGCTCGGCGCGATTCCGAGCCTCGAGACGGCAGCCCACAGCGAAACCGGCAGGGGGCGCCTGAACGAGATCGAGGGGATGGTGCCCTCGCTCGCCAACCTGCCGCGGGGCTGTACCTTTGCACCGCGTTGCCGCTATGCGAGCGAGCGATGCCGGCAGGAGTTTCCGTTGCTCGAACGCCACCGTCCGGGCCACTGGATCGCGTGCTGGCACGCCGATCGCCTGCTGGGAGGAAGGGCATGAACGCCGCCGCCCGACATGCCGCGCCCCTGCTCGACGTGCAGGGGCTCAAGAAGCACTTTCCGATCTACAAGGGAGTTTTCTCCCGCGTCGGCGGCCATGTCTATGCCGTGGACGGGGTGAGCTTCCGGATCGGGCACGGCGAGACGCTCGGCCTTGTCGGCGAGTCCGGCTGCGGCAAGTCCACTGTCGGGCGCACCGTGCTGAAGCTGCTGGAGCCGACCGAGGGGCGCATCCGCCTGGACGACGAGGACATCACGGACCTCGATGCCGTCCGGATGATGCCCTACCGCCGGCGGATGCAGATGATCTTCCAGGATCCCTACGCCTCGCTCAATCCACGCATGGAGGCCCGCTCGATCGTCGGCGAACCAATGACCATCCACGGGGTGGCGGAAGGCGCGGAGCGCAAGGAGCGGGTCGAGGCGCTGTTCGAGCGCGTCGGCCTCGGCCGCCGGCACATGGATTCCTACCCGCACGAATTCTCCGGCGGCCAGCGCCAGCGGATCGGCATTGCGCGCGCGCTTGCGCTCAACCCGGACCTGATCGTCGGTGACGAGCCGGTTTCCGCGCTCGATGTGTCGATCCAGGCACAGATCATCAACCTGCTGATGGATCTCCAGGACGAGCTGAAGCTCTCCTACCTGTTCGTCGCGCACGACCTTGCGGTGGTCGAGCACATCAGCCACCGGGTGGCGGTGATGTATCTCGGCCGGATCGTCGAGACCACCGACAAGACCAGCCTGTTCGACACGCCGCTGCATCCCTATACGGAGGCGCTGCTCTCGGCGGTGCCGGTACCGAAGGCGCGGGCGCGCGGGCGCAAGCGTGTCATCCTGACGGGCGATGTTCCCAGCCCGATCAACCCGCCGTCGGGCTGCCACTTCCACTCCCGCTGCCCCTATGCGATGGCGCGCTGCCGCAGCGACGTGCCGGTGCTGCGCGAGGTGCAGCCCGACCACTGGGCCGCCTGCCACCTGCATGACGGAACCGGTGCGGAGCCGCAGACGGCCCTTGGGACGGCTGCTACTGCCTGAGCCTGGTCAGACCGAGCCGCGCAGGCGCGGATCGAGCACGTCGCGGATTCCGTCGCCGAGCAGGTTGAACGCCAGCACGGTGATGGTGATCGCCACGCCGGGGAACAGCACCAGCCACCAGGGCGGTACGATGCCGGCATTGAGCGCGTCCGCCAGCATGTTGCCCCAGGTCGGCGCGGGCGGCGGGATGCCGACGCCGAGGAAACCGAGCGACGCCTCGATGATGATCGCGACGCCGAGATGGGTCGTGGCCAGGATCAGATAGGGTGCCACGCATTGCGGCAGGATGTGGAACAGCATGATGCGCATGTTGGAGGCGCCCAGGCTGCGCGCCGCTTCCACGAAGGACATTTCCTTGAGCGACAGCACGACGGAGCGGATGACCCGTCCGCCGAAGGGTATTCGAGTGATGGCGATGGCGATGATGACCGTCACCGTGCCGGAGCCGAGAGCCATCGCGATCGCCATTGCGAGTATCAGGTCGGGGAAGGCCTGAAGGAACTCGATGATGCGCTGGCTCACGATGTCGAACCGCCCTCCCAGGTACCCGCAGGCCAGGCCCCAGAGGGACCCGAGCGTGGTGCCCAGCAGCACCGCCGCAAAGGCGACGATGAGCGACGTCCGGCTGCCGTGGATGACCCGGCTCAGCGTGTCGCGGCCAATCTGGTCCGTGCCGAACCAGTGGCTCTCATAGGGTGCCAACTGCATGCTGCGGAAATCCGACTTGAGCGGCGGATACGGCGAAATCACCGGCGCGGCCACCGCCATGGCCACGATCAGCAGCGCGATGCAGCCCCAGAACGCGGAGAGTGGCGAGCGCCGCGCAAAGTGCTTCAGGCCTCCGAGCACGCGGCTCCGCGGCTGAGCATCCTGGCCGGTCTCGTCGGCAATCGGCGTTTCGGACGGCACGGTCATCCGTATCTGATCCTCGGGTCGATCCAGGCAATGATGATGTCGACGGCGATGTTCAGCATCACGAACACCACAGCATAGAGGAAGACGAGGTTCTGCATGACGAAGATGTCGCGCTCGTTGACCGCGGTGAACATGGCGTAGCCAAGGCCCGGCGTCCCGAAGGCCCGTTCGACCGGGATGGAGCCGGCCAGCACGAAACCGAGCAGGATGCCCGAGAGCGTGATGACCGGGAGCAACGCGTTGGGCAACGCATGCAGCGTGACCACAAGGCGCCCGTTCAACCCCTTGGCACGGGCGGTGCGTACGTAGTCCTCGCGGATCACCTCCAGCAGGCTGGAGCGGGCCATGCGCGCAATATAGGCGGCCTGGCCCAGAGCAAGTACGAACGCCGGTCCGATGATGATCTGCAGCACCGTTCCGGGGTCCTCGAACAGGCCCAGGCCGCCGGCAGTCTGCGGTGCGCGGTAGCCGAAACCGAACAGGAACCCGAGGACGAGCAGCATGCCGAGCCAGAAGCCCGGTACGGCAAGGCAGGTGATCGAGATGATGCGCGCGGTCGTGTCCGCGACGCTGTTGGGCCTGAGCGCGCTCACGATCGCCACCGGAAGCCCGAGAATCCAGGAGAGGACCACCGACAGGATGGCGATCTGTGCCGTCAATGGGCCGCGGCGCAACACCATCTCTCCGACACTCTCGGCCCGGAAGAAGGACCGGCCGAGCTCCCCCTTCGCGATATCCCAGAGCCAGCTGACGTACTGGACGATCAGCGGGTCGGAAAGCCCGAGCTCATCCATGTAGCTCTGGCGCTGCGCCGCGGTGAGCTTGGTCATGCCCTCGGGACCGAAGATCGCGGTCAGCGGATCGCCCGGCATGATGCGCATGATGAGGAACACGATGATCGACACGCCGAACACCGTGATCCCGCCGAATGCCAGCCGGCGCGCGATATAGCTATACATTTAGGTTCCGGCCAGGCCAGCGGAGCATCGGAACGGACGCCTCCCCTTGTTCGGTTCCCGAGACTGCGTGCTATGCGGCGGCGCTGTCAAGGCGGCGCGGCCCGGTACGGCTCTTCGGGGAGCGCCGTACCCCGGTTGGCACTCCTGTCGCTTCCATGCTCCCTACTATCCTGATTCAACGGGATTTTCTTGCGGTCGTCCCGGACGCGGCCCGGTGTCTTGCCGGATCCTGCCAGCAGGTCGGGTGAACCCCGGCGCGATGGATGGCGGCCCTGTGCCCGCTGCGCGGGAGATCCGGGTGCTCCCGGCAACCGGTCACGCGCCCCGGCGGTCGACGGTCAGGGCGCCTTCGCTCCGGCCCGCCCTGGTAGGTGAACTGCACCCGCGACGGTTCGGGAGCACGCTTGCGTCCGTGCAATCCTCAGACGTGGGGGACGATCTCTTCCCAGGTCAGCCGGACCGCGTTCTCGGCCCGGGTCGGCGACATGCCGCCGAGGTTGGGCCAGATCACGAATTCGGTGATGCCGAAGGCTTCCTTCATGTGGCCCAGACTGTCGATGCACTCCTGCGGTGAGCCGACGACGCATGCCTTGTGTTCGGCAAGACGGTCAAACGCAAGGTAGCCCATCTCGCGGCTGCGACGACCCTCGATCATGGTGAACTCGTAGCCGGACACCGGACCACCCTTGCCCGGCTGCTGGTGGCTTGCGACCTTGTTGTAGAACCACTCGACGTGCGGTTGCAGGGTCTCGCGGGCGCGCTCGGAACTCCTGTCGGTGAAATACGGCAGCAATATCATGCGCTCGAGCCCGGACGGGTCATGGCCGTTGGCGACCAGTGCATCCTCGTAGCGCTTGATCTCGTCGGAGAGCTTCGGGATCCATTCCTCGCGGTAGGTGCGGTAGGTAAACGGCGCGGCGAGCTGCAGCGACCAGCCGTTGCGGGCCGCCTGATCGAAGCTCTCCGGCGAGACCGTTGCCTGGTAGACCGGCGGGTACGGGACCTGAACCGGCTTGGGCAGGAGTTCGATCTCGTCCGGCACGGTCCAGTACTTGCCGGAGTGGGTGAAGGTGGTGCTGGTCCACGACTTCAGGATCAGCTCGATCCCCTCGTTGAACATTTCCCGGCTCTCCGACATCTCGATGCCCAGGCCGGTGAACTCGTGGGGCTGGTATGCTCGACCGATCCCGAAGTTGAGCCGGCCGCGCGAGAGGCAGTCGATCAACGCGAAGTCGGACGCGGTTCGCAGCGGATGGTTGAACGGGATCACCACCACGGCGGTCCCTATGCGCATGCGCTTGAGCCGCTGGGCTGCCGCGGCCGCCAGCACCTGGGTCGAGGTGACGATGCCATAGGTGCTGAACAGGTGCTCGGCGACCCAGGCGGTGTCGTAACCCAGTGCTTCGGCGAACTCGAAGAGCTTCATGTCGGCTTCGAGACCCTCGACCCTGATCGACTGGTCGGGATACTGGCTGAGTGAGAACACGCCCCATTTTGTGCGCATGCTGCTGCGTCTCCGGTAGCTGCGGGATCAGCGGGCGAGGAACCCGCCGTCGATGACAAGTTCCGATCCGGTCACGAACCGGGCGGCGTCGCTTGCGAGGTAGACCACGCCCTCGGCGATGTCCTCCGGCTGGCCGAGTTCGCCGAACGGCACAGACCTCTCGATGTAGTGGCGGAACTCCGGTCCGCGGCGCTGGATGGCGCTCGCCACCATCGGGGTGTCGATGAAGCCCGGGTGGATCGAATTGACCCGGATGCGGGGCGAGAGGTCGGCGCAATCGAGCGCGGCGGCCTTGGTCAGCAGCCTGACCCCGCCCTTGGAGGCACAGTAGTTGGCCGCCCCGGTATGGCCGGTCACCCCGAGAATCGAGGAGATGTTGATGATCGACCCTCCGGTTGCGCGCATGGCGCGGATGCCGTGCTTGCAGCCGAGGAACACCCCGTCGAGGTTGACTGCGAGACACACTCGCCAGGTCGCGAGATCCATGTCGGCGAGGGACACCCCGCTGCTGCCGACACCGGCCCCGTTCAGCAGGATGTCGAGCCTGCCGTGTCGCTCGAGAACGGTTTCGCAGACCTGTTCCCAGCGGGACTCGTCCGTGGTGTCGAGCCCGAGGTAGCTGCACCGTCCACCGATCTCGCGCGCGACGTCCTCTCCCACGTCGTCCCGCAGGTCGCTAAGCACGACCACCGCACCCTCCGCGGCCATCAGCGCGCCTGTTGCCTTGCCGAGCCCGGAGGCACCACCGGTGATGAGCGCGACTTTGCCGTCGAGACGTCCCATGGTGGTGATCCTTCCGAGGACTACTGCAGAAGCGGATGTTCGAACGCGGCGCCGAACCGCCTGGAGCAGGCAAGGTGGTCGCCGTACTTTCGGTGGCCAGCCGTATGCTGGGCCGAGGCGAGCAGCAGGCGTTCCCGGTCCCAGCTGCGGTTCTTGCCATAGTCCTCGACCGTGCAGTGGGCGAGTTCCTGGTTGTGGGGATCGTTGCCGACACGTGCGCCGGCAAAGGCGAGACGGCGAACCAGCGGGGCCCGCTCGGCACCGGACTCGATATAGGCCTGGGTCCAGCTCACCGCCGCTTCCGGGTCCGGAGCGACAAGCGCGGCCTCGAGCGATTGCAGGATGCCGTCGGGTGTCATCTGTCCGGCCGCCGCCGGAACCCTGATCCTGGGTGTGGCCAGGTCGCCGATCAGCCGCTGGTGCCACGCGGCACGGTTCAGGTAGGCGGCGGCGAGGAACAGCAGCTTGATGCGCTGCGGATGCCTGAAGCGGTCGAAGAACCAGCCGAGCGTGTTGCAGTACTCGTAGCAGTGTTGCGGCAAGGAGAAGTTCGTGTTGACGTGGGTCTCGATCATCACCTGGGCCGCGCCGAGCTGCAGGGTGTCGACGATGGATCGTGGCGACGCGCCGGCCTTGAGCAGGTCAGCCAGATGGCCGATGAAGGCCGGTTCCGGCTCGCGGATGATGACCTCGATCAGGGCTTCCGACTGGTAGCGGTTGAGCGGTTCGGAATTGCCGAGCAGCTCGTGTTCCCGGGCACTGACCCCGGCGTAGGGGACCGCCTGAATGGTCTCGCCCTCGATGTGCGCCTTCACGGCGTTACACGCCATCTCGTAGGTCGAGTACCATCGCGGGCCGACTGCAAGGTCGAGCGCGCCGGCGTAGACCACGTCATGTGCCTGGTCCCAGCCGATGGCGTCGCCCAGCTCGATGGTGGCCCGGGCCCGGAACGCCTTGTGACCGGTGGTATAGGACCGGTTCTGGTAGGCCCGGTCCTGCACGTCGATCAGCCCGGCAAACGCCAGTTCGGCCAGGACGTCCTCGCGGTGCGCCCGGTCATCCATCAATCCCAGGAACACACGGTAGGCATCGAGCACGTTGCCGCGCTGCACGTGGGTGAGCCACTGGTCGAGCCGGGTGCGCAACGGGCCCGACAGGTGCACCGGCTCCTGGTCGGGCCAGTGCACCACCGGGTCCGGCGGCGGTCCGGGCGGCAGGGTGTAGCCGCGGGCGTAGTGTCCGGGCGCCTTCAGGATCTTCTGGTTCCAGATATCGAGCCCGGTGGGGATGTACCAGACGGTCTGGGCGTAGGGCAGGCCCTGGGCGCCCTCGGGCATCAGTTCCGGCAGCCGCAGGGCGACCCGGGCGCTCAACAGGCAGTGATCGTTGTTGACGAAGTTCACGTAGCCGTCGTCGATGCGCTCGTGATACGGCACGTGGGTGTACGGCCCATGTATGCGAACCGCCTCGGCGAGCATCTCGGTCAGCGGTCGCCCCTGGCGGATGATGTCGTAGCAGACGTCGCTCGCACCGGCCTGGTCACGGTCGAGGATCCGTTCCTCGAGCGTCCGGTAGAGTGCCTGCGCCTCCTTCGGCGGAGCGATGCGGTCGGCCATGGTTCCTCTCCTGCAGTGGGGGCGGCGGGTATGTGCATACGAGCCCACGCCGGCAGATCGCACCGCCCGGCCGCCGGGAGACAGTACACTCAAGCAGAGGCCGGCACGCAAGGGCATGCTCTCGTCGCACTGGTCCTCCAATCATCAAGGACCTGATCCCGGTGTTGCTCGGGGACCGGATCCGTGCGGATTCAGCCGGCGTGGACCGGGGGCCTGCGGTCGGCCCACGGCATGGCGTCCTCGAGCTGGCCCGCGATCCGCAGCAGGGTTGCCTCGTCACCAAAGGGGGCCGAGAACTGCACGCCGACCGGCAGTCCGTCACCGCTCCAGTGCAGCGGCAGCGAGATCGCCGGCTGTCCGGTCAGGTTCTGCACCGGGGTATAGGGGATGAAGCCGAACAGTCTCTCCCAGTAGCCTTCGACGTCGACGACGTTCATCGAGAGATAGCCGAGCGGGACCGGGCGCTGCGCAAGTGTCGGCGACAGCAGCAGGTCCCAGTCCCGGTGGAAGAGTGCGACCTGCCGGGCCATCAGGTGCACACGCTGGATGCCGGTGTGCAGTTCCGGCGCCGGGACCCGCGCCCCGCGCTGGTAGGCCTCCCAGGTGACCGGCTCGACATCGTCTTCGGTCAGCGCCCGGCCTGTCGCGGCCACGCGGGCCGCGAGATTGGCGTGGGCGCCGACGGACGCGAACATGCGCCAGAAGGACGCAACGAAGTCATGCGGGATGTCGGGTGCGGCCTCCTCGACCACGTGACCGAGCGAGCCGAGCACATCCACCACCCGTTCGACCGCTTCGGCGCAGACCGGATCGAGGGCAACGCCCTCGGGAACCCGGGTCGTGAACGCGATGCGCAGCCGGCCCGGCGGGGTGGAGACCTGCCCGGCGAAGGACGAGGGCGCCGGCAGTGTGCCGAAGGGTGCGCCGAAATCCGGCCCGGCGATGCAGTCGAGCATCCGGGCGCTGTCGCGCACGCTGCGGCTGACCACATGCCCGATCCCGTGCAGGCTCTCCAGCGCGTCCGGCCCGGTCGGGTTGCGGCCGCGGGTGGTTTTGAGCCCGACCAGTCCGCAGCAGGATGCCGGGATCCTGATCGAACCGCCGCCGTCGGTGGCGTGGGCCACCGGCACGATGCCGGCTGCAACCGCGGTCGCGGATCCACCGCTCGAACCGCCGCCGCTGCGCGACAGGTCCCAGGGATTGGGAGCCGGACCGTGACTGACCGGTTCGGTCGAGGCGCACAGGCCGAACTCGGGCGTGTTGCTCTTGGCCATGGTGACGAGCCCGGCACGTTTGAAGCGCACCACGATCTCGCTGTCATGGTCGGCGACGTAGTCGTGGTAGTAGCGACAGCCATTGTGGGTCGGAGACCCGTTGTAGAGAACGTGCAGGTCCTTCAGCATGAAGGGCACGCCGCGAAAATCGGCGTCGGGAAGCCCGTCGGCGATCGCGCGGCGTGCCTCGTCCTCCATCTCGGCGGTCACGGCGTTGAGTTCCGGCTGCAGTCGCCGGGCCCGCGCCAGCGCTTCATCAAGGAGTTCGGTCTCCGTCACCTCGCCGTTGCGCACCAGTTCAGCGAGACCGGTTGCGTCGTGATCGCCGTAGTTGCTGAAGTTCGCCATTGTCAGTTTCTCCTCGTCACTCGTTCCTGCCACTGCCGGCAAGCCTGATACCCGAGCCGCGTTCGTAGTGCCGGATCACCTCGTTGACGTCGACGTCACCGCCGTGCTCGTTCACCGCCGCCTGGTAGAGCTCGCGCGCCAGGTTGATCATCGGCAGGGTGACCCCGGAGGCGATGCCCAGTTCGGCCGCCTGGCGGATGTCCTTGTGCATCAGCCCGAGGGTGAATCCCTGAACCGGGTCCGCGCTCCTGAGCACGAAGCGAGGCAGGGTGACGTCGGTTGCGAAGTTGCGGCCGGAGCTGCGGTTCAGGATCTCGGCGCACAGGTCGGGATCGATGCCGTTGCGCACGGCGAGGGCCAGAGCCTCGAAGGTCGCGAGCCGGTTGGCGGCGTTCAGCATGTTGTTCGCGAGTTTCATGACGTGCCCGGTGCCGACATCTCCGGTCCGGAAGATGTTGGGTCCGACCGCTTCCAGGGCCGGGCGCACCGCATCGAAGGCTTCGTCGGGCCCGCCCACCATCATGGCAAGCGTGCCGCGTTCGGCGCCAGCCGGCCCGCCGGAGACCGGCGCGTCGATGAGCGTGATCCCGTCCGGCATCGCGGCGGCGATCTCGCGCGTCGCCACCGGATCGCCGGTGGTCATGTCGCAGATCACGCTCCGCCTCATTTGGGTGCACAGTCCGGCGTCACCGAGCGTGACCGCCCGGGTCTCGGCCGAGGTCGGAAGGCACAGGAACACCACGGGGCATTCGGCCGCGACTTCGGCAAGGCTGCCCGCGACCCGGGCTCCGCGGGCGGCGAGGGCCGCGCAACGCTCGCCGGAGAGGTCGAAGACGACCATCTGGTGGCGTTCCTGCATCCGGGCGGCGATGGCACCACCCATGTTGCCGAGGCCGACATACCCGTATGGCATCGCTGCTGCTCCCCTGACCCGCATCAATGACGCCGCGGAAGGTAGCACACCCGGGCGGGGGCGATGGCGCGGTTCTGCCGATGGCGGGCTCGAACCGCGTCGGACCGGCACCTGCATGACGGTTCGCCATGACCACGTGCGAAGGGTTCGCGCCGGTGATGCCCTCGCAATCCACCACCAGCATGCTGTCTTTCCACCACCGTTCACCCCAGCCCGGACCAGGCACCGACACCATGGAAAATCCCATCCGCATTGACGCGCTGCACGTGCATGCCCCGATGCCGCGGCACAGTGCCGTCGCGAAGTACAGTCGATCGCCGTGAACCCGATCTACTCGTCCCTTAACCAAGGGTTCGAACAACTGCTTGGGCAACAGCAACTTTGCGGCAAACACGTCGCAGAGAACCGCGTTCTTCGGGCGCCTGGCATAGCTCCACCAAGGCATCGAGGAATGGTCGGATGGCAGCCCCAAGACGATGTGTGCGATCTCGTGGCAAGCGGTGAACCGCTGGCGCTCTTCACTGTCCTTCTGGGGTCCGCTCCGGTAGGGGGCGAAATCCTACGCTAAGCAATTCTCGCGGTGGCGTTTGACGATAGCGACGACTGTGTTCTTGGAGATGCCGAGGTCGCGGGCGATCCAGCGGTAGCACCTCCCGTCGGCGACAGCATCGAGCACCTTTGGGGCGAGCCGGTCCGATTTGGGGCGCTATCCCGGTTGGCGCCCGAGTTTTCGCCCGCGCTGCCGCCAGACATGATTTCACGCGCTCGCTGGGCAGGTCGCGCTCGAACCGCGCGATCCCGGTGAGTATCGTGGCCATCATCCGTCATTGAGGCGTATCGAGCTCGATCGCCATGCCGCTCATGGCGACCACGGACACCTTCCACCCGGCGAGCCTGTAGAGCGTGTCGAGGAGGTCCTGGGTCGAGCGTCCCCAGCGGGACAGCTCGGTGACCAGTATGGCGTCGATCATGCGCACCTGGTCGGAGTTCGCCACGCTCCGCCGCAGCCTGCTAACGACCGGCGCCCGCGTCGTCGAGAAGGCCGCCCGCGTGCGCATCCACTTCGCCTCGGCCTGCCCCGACGCCGCCCTGTTCCGCATGTTGGCGGGGCGGACTGCCCCAGGAACCCGAGCCCGTTCAACCCCCAACCTCGACTTCCAAGACTTCAGATCCCGGCGCCCCAAAGGCGCCGTACAGAAAACCCTGGGCGCTCGAAATCAACCGATAAAATCGGCCTAGAATGAATAGATCAGGCTAGAATGGCCCGGCGGCGCGGTCCCGGGCATTGCCCACGAACCGGACCGTTCCACCGATGTCCCCGGGGGACGTGTCCGCCGCCCCGGGGCCGAACGGCCCCGCCGCCGATCATTGGGGAGATTCCGGATGCTCACCAGGCTCACCATCCGAAACTTCAAGCGCTTCGGAGAGGTTGAGGTGGAGCTCGGCAACCCGGTCGTCTTCATCGGTCCCAACAATTCGGGCAAGACCTCGGCGATGCAGGCCTTGGCGCTATGGGATATCGGCGTCAAGCGGTGGAACGAGAAGCGCGCCGGCAAGAGCGCGCCTGAAAAGCGACCCGGCGTCACGGTGAACCGCAGGGATCTGTTCGCCATCCCCCATCCGAGCGCCGCGCATTTGTGGCGCGACCTGCATGTAAGGGACGTCCAGCGCGTGGAGGGGAGCACGCGCACAAACAACGTGCGCATCGACCTGATCGTGGAAGGGGTCGACGAGGGCAAGGCATGGACCTGCGGCCTCGAATTCGACTACGCCAACGAGGAGTCGTTTTACTGCCGCCCGCTGCGGCTCGACGAGGGCAGGCCGCCGAAGCGGATGCCGATCCCAAACGAAGCGGGCTCGCTCCGCATCGCCTTCCTTCCGCCGATGTCAGGTCTGGCCGCGACCGAGACCCGGCTCGATCAGGGTGCGGTGAACGTCAGGGTGGGCGAAGGCCGGACGGCCGAAGTCCTCCGCAATCTGTGCTTCCGAATCTTGACGGAGAGCCCTGACCGGTGGGCTTCCCTGGTTGCCCGCACAGAGGGGCTGTTCGGGGTCGAGCTCGCCCAGCCCCGCTATGTCGAGGAGCGGGGGGAGATCACGATGGGATACCGGGAACGCGGTTCCGCCCTGGACCTTTCGTCCAGCGGGCGGGGATTGCAGCAAACCCTCCTAATCCTCGCCTACATGTACGCCAACCCGGGCGCGGTGATACTGCTGGATGAACCGGACGCGCATCTCGAAATCCTGCGCCAGCGCCAGATCTACCGGCTGATCGCCGAGGTGGCGTCGGAGAGCGGGAACCAGATCATCGCGGCAAGCCATTCCGAGGTGCTGCTGAACGAGGCCGCCGACAAAGACCTGGTGATCGCCTTCGTCGGAACGCCGCACCGGATCGGCGACGGGCAGAGCCAGGTGCGCAAGGCGCTGGCGGAGATCGGTTTCGATCAGTACTACCAGGGCGAGCAGACGGGCTGGGTGCTTTATCTCGAAGGCTCGACGGACCTGGCGATTTTGCAGGCCTTCGCAAGGAGGCTCGGCAAAGACAAGGCCGTCCGCGCGCTGGAGAGACCGTTCGTGCGCTATGTCGGGAACAGCCCGCCGACCGCCCGGCACCACTTTCATGGGCTCAAGGAAGCGATCCCAGGCCTCAGGGGGATTGCGCTGTTCGACCGTCTGGAGCGGGGCGCGCCGGACGATCCGTTCCTCGAACACCTGGTCTGGAACAGGCGGGAGATCGAGAACTATCTCTGCACCCGAAATACGCTCCAGGCCTATGCCCGCGCATCCGCCATGGCAGCGGAGCCGAGGCCCCTGTTCGCCCGGCTCCAAGTCGACGATCGCCTGACGGCGATGGACGAGGCGATCGGGGAGGTCGGCCGGGCGCTCGAAACCCTCGGCAAAGGATCGCCCTGGGGGCACGATCTGAAGGTGAGCGAAGAGTTCCTGGCGCCGCTCTTCAAGGCCTATTTCGAGGCGATCGGCATCCCCAACCTGATGAGCAAGAAGAACTTCTACGAGCTCGCTGACTGCGTCCCGGAAGAGGAGATCGACCCTGAAATCGGCGAAAAGCTGGACGCGATCGCCGCGGTGGCGGAGAGCGCGAGGCCGGTGGGGGAGGGGTAGATTGCGGCAAGGCCTGTGTGCTGCAGCTCGGTGGTCGCCGGCCATCGGTTCGGCCTCAGCACAGCCGTCTGTTCGGAAAGTTCCGCTTTTGCCCGGACTTTCACGCGTCTGGACAACTGCTTGATCGCGGGTGAGGCTCTCGCGCGGCGACCATGGACCGCATCGTGTCGCGCGATGTCAGCGTGTCCGGCAATTGCGGGGCGAATGGGTGACCGACATAGGCCTCGGCTGCCGCCTAGCCCTACCATGTCCATAGAAGAAGGTCTGGACAAAGCGATTCAGGCGTGACAGGCTTGTCTGATGTCACAGTCCCAGATCAGCCGCAG
>MPMT01000117.1 GCA_002238645.1 Alphaproteobacteria bacterium bin52
CCGAGGTGGCCACGTTCGGGCAGGTCCGGGAACTGCGCCCGGCCTACAACGAGGTGATCGTGTGCACGGCGCTGGGCAGCCGCTCCGGTCGCCAGCTCTGGGGCTACTATGCCGCCTGGGGGTTGTTTCCGGACCGCAGGCGGCGCTGACGCCGGCGCCGGCCGTCGTCCGCCCCGATTGTCACCGCCACCGACGGGGGATTCGCCATGCCCGGGAGAGATCCGGAGAAACGCCGCCGCGCTGACAGTGAGCGCCGCCGCCGGCGAGACGACGAGCGCGTTGCCCTCGGACTGTGCGTGAGATGCGCCCGCGTGGCGCCCGTGGAGGGCGGGCGCACCTGCGAGGGATGCCGGGCCAGGCGCAGAGCTGCGGATCGCCTCCGAGCCGCCCGGCGCCGTGACGCCGGCATCACACGCCTCAGGGACCCCGAGGCGCGCAAGGCCGAATACCGGCGCGCCCGCCAACGGGCCGGGGATAGACTGGCGCGGGGGCTGTGCGGAAAATGCGGCCTCAATGCCCGCGAGCCGGATCGGCGGCTGTGCAAAACCTGTGGAAAAAAACGCCGGGCCGCCGAGCGCGAGCGATACCGCCGCGCCAGGCAAGCAGGTCTCAAATACGGCTTATCTGGAGCTCCAGATAATCCGTATTATCCAGAGCGGGGTTTTATCCCGAGTGACATGCCAGAAACGGCTTTGCCATGCGGTTTTCGGGCACATCGACTCGGAATAAATTTTGACGGTCACTACCCGCCAAGCACCTCCATCAGTTCATCCCTGACGCCGCAAAATCTTCCGCGCCGGATCAGCGGCGGTGCATTGACCTCCAGGATTTTCAGCTTGTCGGCGGGAGTGACACGCAGGTACATCTCAGTGGTCTTGAGATCTGCGTGACCGAGCCACAAAGATACCTTTCGAATGTCCCCAGTGGCATGAAAGATCGCCATCGCACAGGAATGCCGCAATACATGCGGCGTCACGTGTTTGTCTCCAATCGACGTTACCGACTGGGCGGCCGTGGCGACGTGTTTCTTGAGGATATAGGCGAAGCCGTCGGTGCTCAGCACCCGCCCGCGCGCGTTGAGGAACAGGTGGCGGTTGTTGACCGGCGGCCGCACATCGAGCCACTCATTGAGGACAGTCTTGGTTTCTCTCCAAAGCGGCAGCTCGCGATCGCGCCGTCCCTTGCCGAGGATGCGGATGGTGTCGAGCCCTGGACCCGACAGGCTGCTGAGCGAGAGCCCGGTCAGTTCGGACACTCGCAGTCCGGCGGCGTAGCCGAGATGCAGCATCGCGCGGTCACGAAGGCCCGCCACGGTACGATTGTCCGGCGCATCCAGGATCGCCTGTATCTCGGTCTCCTCGAGCCAGTCGATCAGCGGCTTGTCAGCACGCTTTTGCGGGATGGCGCGCACCTGCAAGGCGAGATCCAGACAGCTCGGGACCCGGTATTCCAGGTAACGGAAGAAGCACTTGATCGCGGCCAGACGGGCATTGCGCGTGGCGACACTGTTCTTGCGGGTCTTCTCCAGGGAATCGAGGAAGCCCACCAGGCACGTCACCGAGAAGTGTTCGATCTTCAGGGAACTGGGACGTACCCCGGTCTCTTTCTCCATATGGAGCACGAGCAGCCGGAAGCAGTCGGTGTAGCTCTTGATGGTGTGGTGGCTGAAGCGCCGCTCGCCGGGCAGATATTTCCGCAGGAAGCTGGTCAGGTGAGGAGCGAGATCAGTCATGGGAACCTCCGCGGCGCAGCGCATGTGCGCGTTCGGTGGCCTCTGCGATGCCGCCCAGCAGGACCGGTGTCGCCTCCAGATACCAGTAGGTATCGGAGACCTCGACATGGCCGAGGTAGGTGGCCAGCGCCAGCATGTGACGGCCGGGGTCCGCGTCGGGCCGAAGGTTCTCGATGGACCGCACGGCGAAAGAGTGTCGCAAGGAGCGGGGCGTTGGACCGCGCGGCGCCCCCGGTTCACGGATACCCGTTTGTTCTGCAAGGTGACGGAAGGCTCTCGTTGCGTGTGTCCGGATTGGCGGCCGGCCCGTGGACGCGAGCACGAACAGATGCCCGTTCGAGGCGTTGGTCTTGCGTCGCACCGCCAGGTAACGGTGCAGGGCATCCCAGGTGGTGGAGTGCAGCGCGACCATCCTGGACTTCCCGAACTTGGTGTCTCGGATGATGAGCCCATCGGGCGTGATGTCATCCAGGGTCAGTTTGAGCGCCTCGGCGATGCGCAGTCCGGTGGCGGCCATGAGGCCGAACAGATGATGCCAGGTCAGCGGGGTGATGGTGCCCGCAGGTTCGATGCAAAGCGCCGCCGCCAGCAGTTTCTCGATATCCTCGATCGACAACAGATACGGTCGTGGCCTTCTTTCGGACAGAGGCCCCAGGGCATCGCGAGGGGGCACTTCGTGACGAGGATCCTCGTCATGCACCCAGCACGCGAAGGCGTGCAGCACGTGCAACTTTCTGACTCGTGCGGACGGCGATACGCCCGCCCGTCCCGACGCCCATTCAATGGCGGTTTCGGAACGAATGAACGGCTCGTTGCGATCCTCGGCAAATCGCACAAAACTGCGCAACATGTACTCGTGCTTCGTGAACCGGTAGCCGAGCTTCCGGTTCATCGCCACGAAGTGTGCGACATGGTCGGTCAGGGTGGCTGTTCCGCTCATTCTTCCGCCCCTCCGCCGATCCAGGGCTGAACGACTTCCAGCAACATCGCCACGTCGGTCTTGGCATAGATCATGGTGGTGTTCAGTGACTCGTGCCGGAGCAGGTGCTGGATGGCATCAAGCGATGCACCGGACCTGAGCAACTCTGTGGCCCGGCTGTGCCGGAACACATGAGCGCCGCGACCGCCCACGGTGGTGATCCCGGCACGATCCAGCGCCCTTCGCACCACCTTGCTGACTACGCTTGCATTCGAGAACGATCCATGTGGTGCTACCGCGCGGAGAAACACCCTGTCTTCATTTGCAGCCTTGGGCCGCGCCTTCGTGATGTAAGTACGAAGTGCATCGCCGACATCCTGGGGCAGCGGGAGAGCCGATTCTTTCCTTGACTTGCCGGAAACGCGGATTTCGGCCCGGTCCCAGTCGATATCGCATACGCGCAGGGCCGCGACATCCCCGGCCCGAAGCGCCAGCCGTGCCAGCAACAACAGTATGGCCCGATCACGGATGCCCGCGTGGTGATTGCCGCAGGAGTCGATGGTCCGTTCGATGTCCTCGGCCGGAATGTACCGGGGCAGGCTCGAGAGTCGCGATCGCCGTATGGTTGGCACGGCGTTCATGAGTGTTCCCGCCACGACGCCCTCCGATGCCAGGAAACGCAGATACATGCGCATCGACGTGATCAGGGATCGGGCACGCTCCGGGGAACGATGTTCTAACTGTTCCAACAACACGCTTCTGATCAACGAGGCGTCATACCTCCCGGGATCGTCTCCGAGCTCCGGCAGGACTTCCTCAATGTGCCGTGCGTAACTGTTTATGGTCCGGACGCGGATGCCCCGATTGCATTCAAGCCAGTCCGAGAACCTGTCAAGTATTGCGGGCAACGCCTTTTCCTTCGGTGCTGGCTCCAGGGGTTCGATCTGCCCGATCGAGGCGAGATAATTCAGGAACTTGCGGATCATCATGTCGCGTGAACTGCTGGGAGAAGGTGCTCGCCGACAATAAAATTCCCCGGGAATCGTGCAGCTGAAGTCGCTGTTCAGAAACCGTTCGTATACCGCCAGCGTCAACTCATGCAGCGGGATACGAAACAGATGCAGCCAGACAACGAGCCAGTTGCAAGAACAACGGTATTGCTTGATGCTTCCAGACGCATAGCCTTCGCCACGCAAGCGCTCAAGAAAATCGCCGAGCAGGCCGAACTTGTCGGCCAAGCCCTCGGGAGTTTGGATCCTCCCCGTCTGTTCCAGGTACCGGACGAACCGCATGATCGCTGGCGATGATTTGCGTTTGCGCCAACGGCGCAGCCACATCCCCTTCCTTGGCATTGATACCGTGGACCAGCAATCACAATCGTGCTGGAGAAATCGATCGATCACCGATCCATCGATTTCTTCGAGCGCAATGCCGCTGAGAACCGTCCAGATCAGGAAGTGGCGCGCGGGGCCGCGATGTTGATCGGCGTGACCCTCGGTAATCTCCCCGCGAGCACGGAGATCCTCCAAGAATCCACAGATGATCGGGTCGAAATCGGCCAGCACTGTACTCGCCAGAAACCGACCGTTGGGTGTTGATGACATTTGTCGTTCTCCATGTGGTTCAAATGGAGAATGACGCTAACCCGGCAAAAACGATCCAGACAAATCCCAAGTCGATGTGCCCGAAAACCGCATGGCAAAGCCGTTTCTGGCATGTCACTCGGGATAAAACCCCGCTCTGGATAATACGG
>MPMT01000028.1 GCA_002238645.1 Alphaproteobacteria bacterium bin52
TTCCCTCGAAGCGCATCTCCATGCGCAGCCCGATAGCACGGCGGCTTTCAAGTTACCAGCCCCGATCGGACAGTGACCGAAATGACGACACAGCCCACTGGCGTCACCCCACGACCGAACGCTTACTACCAAGCCACATGAGCGTCGAAGGCTGCACCATATTGATGTCGCGGCCAAAAGTATTCGTCGTGATTGTCGTAGGCGAGCTCGATGTGCCGCTTGTGCTGAAGCACACGGGTACGAAGGTCTTTTGCCTTACCGATGTAGAATACGGGCGAACTATCCCATGGGTAAGTAAGCATGGTGGCTGATGTCCCAAGGATATAGGCGCCGCCTGTTTTTGGAAGAAGGTGTTCGTTAAGTTCGTTGTCGAGCAGGTCGATGAGTCCGTTGTACCAGCCGCGTTCGAGACAGAAACGAAGGTGAAAGTCCCTCATGAGGTCGATTCCGACAGGTGGCAGAATAGTAGCTCTCCTGGGGGTATTCTAGTTTCCCGAGCATGCTGAGGCTATCCCGCCTATTCGGGACGGTCAAAATATGGAGCCTGTGAATGGGGCCAGGGAGCGGGAGGTCCACGCACCCGACATCGCCATTTCCCCTGGCGGCGCTACTACAGGGCGAACGACTGAGTGACGCTCTGGGGTATCTCGGTGCGGCCGGCCTCGCACGAGGCGGTGATGGTGACCCTGTCGGCGGGCTCGGTCACCGCCGAGTCGGGCCGCGTGCTGGCCGAGACCGTGACAGCGACAGTGAAGGGGCCGGCGCTCTTGTCGGTAGCGGATGCGCGGGCGAGCGAGCGGGCGGACGCGGCGGTCGCGTTCCCAGTGACGCTGAGCCGCACCGCGTCCAGCGAAGTGACGGTGCAGTACCTGACCCGATTCATTCGTATACGCTCGGCCATCGCGTGACGCGATTGCCGGGCAACCGGGCTGGGTTCAGCAATATGAGGTCTCTGTGAACTGAACCTGGAGAATCTCCCGTGTTCGGACCACGTTCACGCTTCCTCGACTTCCACGCTCTTTAGGTTGAACAGGGCCGACCCATCGGCGGAAACGATTCCGTTGTCCGACAGCCAGAGGGCTTGTCCGCTCTCCAGTGTCTTGGAGGTCCCTTTCGCCAGGCCGAATATCATCACAGACTCGTCGGTGCTCGCGGAATTCTCCACGGCAGCGCGAGCCGCATTCAGGTCATTTCCATCGTGAATCGCTCGAATGCCAAGCGGCGTAATGATCGCCGCGTGGTAACAGCCCTCGTGGGGTTCCCGGGAAGGACTTTCAAACGGGCCGAAGGAGCTGCCCCGTTTGGCGTCGGTCTCAGACGACGGCACTTCGCCATCGGAGCCTATGGCCCGTATGCGCACAGTGAATTCCGGGTTTCCGAGCCCCCGAGCAAGCGCTTCAAGGCGATGCCTGCGCATCGCTTCTCCATGCCCGCGCGCTTCCTCGGGCGTCAGAGACTCACCATCGCTCGGCGGGTCCCACAACAGCGAAACCGCCTGTTCCCTATCCGCGTCCGTCGACCACCGGTTCGCCGCGACCCAGTTTCTGGTCGCGACTCTTGTGTTCCCGGAATGTGTGACCTCGATCCGCTCAAATTGGGCCTTGCCCCACTTGATGCAAGCGGGCTCGCCGGTGAGAAAATCCTGTGAGCGACCGGTCAGTCTGCCCTTGGCTTCACATAGCACATGGCCCGGTCGTCGCGGGTCCCAGGCAATCCAGTCCGGGACGTCGCCCTTGCTGACCCGGCAAACGGTCACGGCCCCGAAATCTCTCTTGCGGTACGTCTTCCGCGGAAGGTCGAGCGGTATGAAGTCTGTAATGCCGAGTTCGCCCGCCAACAGGGCGCGGGCAAAGTATCGCCCATACAGACCGGAGTATGCCCGCCGTACTTCGCTGCTTGAGCCGAGGTTGCCGCGCCAACGAAGCATACGCTGCTCACTGGTGCTCAGATGGTCTTGGAATAACCGCAGCCAGGCCGATGCAAACGGACTGCCTTGGATCGTCTCTTCTGCAGCGCACAAAGCAGCACGGAACAGACTGATCGGCCATTCTCCCGATACGCCTGTGCTCCCGTGCTGATCGACCTTGCGAAGATATGTCCACCTGTAAGGCATGCGCTGCTCCGAACAATTTAGGCGAGGGTCACGCGTCACGGGTACCGACTGTACTCCGTCCGACGAGATGCGTTTGGGCTGGCATAGGAGATCGCCACGAATGCTTCTCGCCTAACGCTGTTGAGCCACAGTTACCGTTGTGTCGAGAAAAAACGCGTTGTTTGCAGGTCACGGTGAAGGTGCCGCCTAGGGGCGAATAGCCTTGCTGATCGAGACCGCAAAGTTGAACGGGATGGGGAGTTCTACGCCTGGCTAAAGGCCACCTCTCCGTCGAATGGGAAGAACGTGTAGGCGTCCGCGCGCTTGGTCAAGAACCGACTGGGGCTGAACAAATCTGGCCCGAACCCCGTCCACCTTGTGTCCCGGCCCCAAAGTCGGAGCGGCTGTCGTCCGTGGTCTCACGGCGGATCGCAATGGCCCGACGGATTTCCCGGTTCTTCGGGCGTCCCGGCGGGTCGTGGATTGCTCCGGTTTCGCGGGCGCCCGATGGATGAACGCGGACCGGGTCATCAAATCGAATGCGGAATTTTTCAATACCGGGACTTTTGCTGGCGGCATTTGCCGCAGAAACACCATTTCGGCGCGCGGAGACAATGTCGAGGCCGCGAAGGGCAGCAGCCACGTGCGGAAGTATCTGGCTGACAGGGAACTGGCCCAAACTCACTGATCCAAACCTTCCTGTGTCGGCGAGGACTTGGTCCGGTAGTGGTAGGCCGGGCTGGACGGGATCGCGCTATGCGGTCGGCTGCCCTGCGGCCTAGGCGCGCAGCCAGTCGCGGAATGCGGGCACGCCGGGCTTGTCCTTCGCGTCGGGCGCCAGGCACAGCACATAGCGGGCCCGGGCGGGAACTTCGTCGTCGAAGAGCGGGACCAGTTCGCCCCGTTCGAGCTCCCCGGCGATCATCCGCATATGGCCGAGGGCGACGCCCATGCTCTCGACGGCGGCTAGCACCATCACGCTGTACAGGCGGAATCCCCATACCTGCGCCAGGGCGGCGGGCGCCTGTTGATCGGCGTGGAATATTGACCACCAGGCGCAGGCAGCTCGAGGCATTGGGAGACACACGCACGATGGGGGTGCGCCGCTTGATCTCCTCGTTGACACGCTCGAGCATGTCGGTCGACTTCTGATCCTTGTGGTGCTGCAGAGGCAGGCTGTAGAAGGCAAGGGTCTCCTCGATGGTGTCCTCCGCCCAGGCCGTCAGCTTCGGATAGCGTTCCTGTCAGTGTTCCAGCCACGCCGCGCGATCGGTACGCGCCTTCTCAAGGGTGCGGCGAGGGACCTACCAGGGCAGTTCCTCGCCCCTGAAGCTCAGGAACCGGCCGTTGTCCGTGGCGGACAGCGACAGGATCTGCTCCTTCATGCCGCGCACGCTCTGTTCCGCAGTGACCGGCGCCGACGCGCCGCCCATATCGGTGCTCACGTGACCGGGGTGAAACAGCACCGCGGTCACCCCCTGGCCGGCCAGCTGGAGCGACATACAGCGGACCGCCATGTTGAGCGCGGCCTTCGAGGAGCGATAGACGCAGGCGCCCGGGCCGGCCCGGGAGATGCTCCCCATGTAGGAAGAGATGAAGACCATCTGCCGGCGCGAACTGGCAACAACCTGGTCGACAAAGGCCTCGGCAACCCGCATCGGTCCGAAGACATTGGTGGTCATCGCCGCCTGCCAGGCGGTGTAGTCGAGTGATCCGAACCCCGCCCGCTGCCCGACGATTCCGGCATTGTTGACCAGAACGTCAACCGGTCGGTCACCGAGCGCGGCGCGGCAGGCTGAAATGCTCGCGGCATCGTCGACGTCGAGTTCCAGGTACTCGGCCCCGGCAATCTGCCCGGTACCGGACGGGTCGCGACATGCCGCCAGGACATCCCAGCCGTCGGAAACGAACTGGCGGACAAACTCGCGGCCGATCCCGCGGCTCGCACCGGTCACCAGAATACTGGGCATGGTCATCTACTCCGTGGCTTGGGGAATGCGCGCCGTAACCTCGAACTCGACACGCATCTCCTCGGTGGCAAGTCCGCAGATGAGCGCGGTGTTGGCAGGGCGCGCCGGCATGCTGTAGTCCCTGATGATAGACTTGATACGATCGAATTCCTCCCTGCTCGCAACGTAGACCCGCATGCGGATGATATTCTCCCGCGATGTCCCGGCCCGTTCGAGCACGTCGGAAATTGTGGCGAAGGCCCGCGTCGCCTGCTCCTCGACGGTCGCGGCAAATCCGTTGATTTCGGGGTCGTACCCGGTCGTCCCTGACACGTGAACGGTGTCGCCGTCGACGACCGCGCGTGCGTAGCCCGCCATCTCCTCGAACGGGGATCCGGAATAGAGTCGTGTTCCAATCATGCCGACCTCGTGACTGTTGGTGTGGGGCGGATCAGTGCGCTGCGCTCGCGTTCCACCTCGGCCCGGACTTCACAGCCCTCTAGATGGTCGTTCACCAGCCCCATCGCCTGCATGAACGAGTAGCAGGTGACCGGGCCGACGAAACGCCATCCGCGCCGTCGCAGCTCGCGCGAAAGCCGGGTCGCCTCCGGCGTGGTGGCAGGGACAGAACCGTGGTCGATGACCGCCGGGCGGTCCGCCGGTGCCGGCTCGTGGCTCCAGAAGAAGGCGGCGAGCGATCCGAATTCGGCGCGCATCTGCTGCGCCAGCCCCGCATTGTGGACGACTGCCTCGATCTTGCCGCGATGGCGCACGATGGAGCGGTCGGCGAGCAACCGCTCCACGTCGGCTTCGCCGAAACCGGCTACCGCATCGATGTCGAAACCGGCGAATACACGCCTGAAGTCGTCCCGCTTGCGCAGGATGGTGATCCAGCTCAGCCCCGCCTGGAACCCTTCCAGGCAGACCTTCTCGAACAGCGCCCGGTCACCGGTCTCGGGCCGCCCCCACTCCTCGTCGTGGTAGGTGCGGTAGTCGTCGCGCCCCTCGCACCAGGCACACCGCAACCGGCCTTCCGGGCCAACCGTGAGCCCCGGCGCGGGGAACGGCACTCCACCGGATCGGGTCACGCCGACTCCCGGTAGAGTTCACGCCCGATCAGCATGCGGCGGATCTCCGAGGTTCCGGCGCCGATCTCGTAGAGCTTGGCGTCGCGCAGCAGCCGGCCGGTCGGGTAATCGTTGATGTAGCCGTTGCCGCCGAGGCACTGGATCGCCTCGAGCGCCATCCAGGTCGCCTTCTCGGCCGCGTACCGGATGGCGCCCGCCGCGGCCCTGCGTGGCGCTCTCGCGGCCCGCGAGGGGGGCGCCCCCCGCCGCGTCCTTGCGCGTGACCTCGCCGCGATCGCAGGCCTTTGCCACGGAATAGACGTAGGACTTCGAGGCGTTCATGGTGACGTACATGTCGGCAATCTTGCCCTGCATCAGCTGGAACTCGCCGATCGGAGTTCCGAACTGGCGGCGTTCGTGCACGTAGGGAAGCACCACGTCCATGCATGACTGCATGATCCCCAGAGGACCGGCGGCCAGCACCGCGCGCTCGTAGTCGAGGCCGCTCATCAGCACGTTGACACCGCGGTTCTCACCACCGAGCACATTGTCCTCGGGCACCTCGCAGTCGGCGAACACCAGCTCGCAGGTGTTCGAGCCGCGCATGCCCATCTTGTCGAGCTTGGGCGAAGTCGAGAATCCCTTCATGCCCTTCTCGATGATGAAGGCGGTAATGCCGCGCTGATGCGCTGCCGGGTCGGTCTTGGCGTAGACGACCAGCGTGTCCGCGTCCGGCCCGTTGGTAATCCACATCTTGGAACCGTTGAGGACGTAGCGGTCCCCGCGGCGATCGGCCCGGGTGGTCATGCCTACCACGTCCGACCCCGCCCCGGGCTCGCTCATCGCCAGCGCACCCACGTGCTCGCCGCTGACCAGCCGGGGCAGGAACCGGTGCTTCTGCTCCTCGGTTCCGTTGAGCCGGATCTGGTTGACGCACAGGTTGGAATGGGCGCCGTAGCTCAGCCCGACAGCGGCGGAGGCACGGCTCAGCTCCTCCACCGCAACCGCGTGTTCGAGGTACCCCATCCCGGCCCCGCCGTACTCCTCCTCGACAGTGATGCCGAGAACGCCGAGATCGCCCATCTTGCGCCAGAGATCGGCAGGAAAATCGTTCGCCCGCTCGATGTCGGCCGCCCGCGGCGCCACTTCGTCGGAGGCGAAGGAACGGACCGAGTCCCTGAGCATGTCAGCGGTTTCACCGAGATCGAAGTTCAGGCTCGGAAAGTCGTTCGGGATCATGGGCTACCTTTCGCGGCAGGGGCGCCTTGCTGGTCCGTGTGCCGTGCGGGTGACACCCGTATCCGATCCCGTGTCGGGATCATTTCGATACGGTCGCATCGGTCGGCACCCCCTATCTTGCACTGCACAACGGTTCGCGGTCCATGGTCAGTGGCGGTGGTCGGCATGCCGAGCCCGTCCATCCCGTCCCCTTCCCCCGACGCGCAGCCGGTACCGAACATGCTTGTAGCATGTCGTTGACCAGGCGGGCGCGGCCGAAGGCACAAGCACCCGTTGTGCAGGGCCACAGGGTGCCGGGACGTGATGCCGTCTGCCATTCTCGATCCGTCCCCTGCCGTCGACCGGGCCAGGACCCGGCAGGTTTCCCGAAGAAGTGGCCGGGCGGGACACCCTGTTGCCCGCCGGGTCTTCCGGCATTTCGACGACCCGGCTTCGTTGTCACAATGCGCCGCCGGCATGTCGGGCGTTCACGGCCAGGGCCGAACCGGCGGACGCCCGGATCATCAGAACGCAAGTCCGACGGTAACGCGCCCGGTCCAGTCGACGTCGCCCGCGGAGATGGCCTGTGCGCGACCGAGTTCGGTGCGCACCGACAGCTCGTCCCGCTGCCAGGCCGCACCAAGCCCGAGCTGCGCCCGGCTGCCCGTCTCCCTGGCCGTCAGTGTCTCGCGGGAGACCTCGACCCGGGCCTTGCGGCCCTCGGCAGCGCCCTCAATTCCGATCAGGCCCTCGAGGACCAGCGTTTCGCCGTCGGTGCCCTCGAGCCGGGCGCGGACGGTCGCACCGGCGCCGGCCGTCAGCCGGTTTGCCTCGCGCAGCGTCAACCGAGCGCCCGCGGCATCCGCAAATCCGTCCATCGACAGAGCCGTACGGCGTATCCATGCCTTCGGGGTCAGATCCATTCCGTCGCCAAGGCCGAACCGCCTGCCCGCTTCCAGTTCCACGCCGTGGACCAGCGCGCCGACGCCGTCGCGCAGATCCCCGAGGGTATCCGACTGGAAGTCGACCGAATATCGCGTGGCGGAGACGCGACCCACTCCGTACCAGCCAGCCTCCGAGCGCCAGGTGATCCCCAGGGACACGCCATAGCCGAGGGCTTCGATGCGGCCGCCGCCGGTCGCTGCCGACACGTCGGCCGAACCCGACACCCGGCGCACGCCCAGCGTGCCTGCCAGGCTGCCGTCTTCCGACAACGTCGCGTCCATCCCCACCTCGATATCATGGCGGTCGTAATCGTAGGCAGCGCCCACCGTGCCGCCCGTGCCGCCGCGCGAACCCGCGCCACCGGAAACCCGCAGCCGGAATGGTTGACCCGGCCTCAACTGCCTCTCCGTTTCGCTGAACTGCGTCCGATCGTCCAGGCGGTGCAGGACGCCCGGAAGCGCTTCGTACACGGCAGCCCGGGGCGCCCAGACGCTGACGAAACTGTCCGCGGCCGAAAAGTCCAGGCCCGCAAAACCCTCGGCAAGGAAAACATTGTGCGCACCGTTGGGCGCCCGGCTCGACAGACGCCCACCGGCAGCGCTGTCAAACAGCGAGACCCCGTTGACTGCGAGCACGGTCTCGCCCTCGTCGTTGCGGATCGTGCCCTCGAGCAGGTCGGAGGGTCGAAGCCCGTCCGGCCTGAGGTCGACCTGGAGCCGGCGCGGGACCGGATCCCCGCCGTCCTCGCTGTCACCGGCGGAGAAGATCGCGACACCGGACCCGGCTTCGAGCCGGCCCTTGGGCCCGACGATGACCCGGCCCCCGCCGGCAAGAAAGACCCCCGCCCCCAGACCCGTGCCACCGCTCACCGGCGCATTCACGTTCACGGTCTGCTGACGGTAGCCGTCCGTTCCGATCGGGGCGGCGCGTTCAACGACACCTGTAGCTGCGGTCCGCCCCGGCCGGGTTTCGGGTGTTGTCACCTGGCCGACGCGGATGCCGTTCGATCCCGCTCCGACCGCGTCGATGCGTCCGTCATCGACCCGGATATCCACCCGGCCTGTTCCTGTATGGTAGACGAGGATGCCGTCGGCATCGGCGCCGCGCGTCTCGATCCTGGTGCCGGACGTCGCGATCCGGACATCGCCGCGGTTCAGTCCGTCGCTCGACGCATGCGCGACCTGAATGCCGCGGGACAGCACCCCGTGGGTCACGATCGAGCCGCCCGACATCCGCAGGTTGATATCGCCGACAGTGCCTTCCCCCGATCGGGGATTCTGACCGATATCGGCCTTCACACCGACCGACCACGTGTCACCCTTCTCGTCACGCGCGGTTGACCAGGTCTCGATGCCGGTGTCGAGCAGGTCGATCGTGACGTTTCCATCACTCTGGCCCAGGGCCCGGACACCGTCGGAGTTCACGCCCCGGGTTGCGACGGTCGTGTTGCGCAACATGATCGCAACTTCACCCTCCGCACCGTTCCGGACAGTGCCGAGAATGCCGTGGCTGGCCTCGCCCACGGTCGCCACGGCGGACCCGGCCATGTCGATCTGCACGTCACCGCGCGTGCCGTCGCCGTGAACATCCCCCCACACGGCGAAGGCGGCGTCGCCCGTTGTCGTGACGGTCGCTTCCTGCACCGAGAGTGCGACATCACCCCTGGCATCGTCCCGGACAGAGGCGAGAATGCCGTGGCCGGTCTCGCCCCCGGTCGTCACTGTGGTCCCGTCCAGGCTGATCCGCACGTCACCCTGCGTACCATCGCCGGTAGCGGTGCCCCACACGGCCTCGGCGGAGTTGCCCCGGGTGGTGACGGTCGCGTGCTCCACGTCGATCGCGATATCGCCCCTGGCCCCGTCCCGGAGGGAGCCGACAACGCCGTGGCTGTTCACCTCCCCGGTCTCCAGGACAGACCCGCGCAGGTCGAGCCGGACATCGCCGTGCGAGTCGTCGCCGGTGACAATACCCAACACGGCGTCGGCGGACTGACCCCGGGTGGTAACAGTCGTCTCCTCCACCGTGATAGAAACATCGCCCCCGGCACCGTCCCGGACGGTGCCGAGAATGCCGTGACCGTTCCTGCCCCCGGTCGTCACGGCGGAGCCGTCCACCTTGATCCCCACATCACCGCGCGTGCCGCCGCCACGAGCGTCACCCCACACGCCATAGGCCGCTTCACCCCGGGTGGTAACGGTCGTGTCCTGTACGTCGATCGTGACGTCACCCTGCGCACCACTGCGCACGGAGCCGAGAATACCGTGGCTCATGCTTCCCTCGGTCACCACGGCGGACCCGCGCAGATCGAGCCGCACGTCACCGCGCGTGCCGTCTCCGTTGGCAGTGCCCCACACGGCCTCGGCGGACCCGCCCCGGGTGGTGATGGTGGACCCCTGAACCGTGATCGCCACATCGCCTCGGGCACCGCCCCGGACAGTGCCGAGAATTCCGTGGCCGTTCTCGCCTCCGGTCATCATGGCGGACCCGTCCACGCCGAGCCGCACGTCACCACGCGTGCCATCGCCACGAGCGTCGCCCCACACGCCATTGGCAGAGTCGCCGTAGGTAGTGACGGTGGTGTCGCGCACCTCCATGTCGATATCGCCTGCCGTTCCCTCCCGGATTTCGCCATGGAAACCGTGTGCGTCCCGGCCATGCGTAACCACGGTCGCCCCCCGGGCGCGCAGCCTCAACTCCCCCGCACCCGAAACCACGACACCGGCGGAATCGACGCCGTAGGTGACTATGCGCCCGCCCTCGATGTCGACCGAAACCCCGCCTGCACCGTGCGATCGCGACGCGTGCACGCCGTGGGCCCCGGTCTCTTCATGGTGATCGCCCGGATGTTCACCCTCCACGCCGAAGGTCTCGATGTCGACGTCGCGCAGCGTCACCCGGATCGAACCGGTCCCGGCCTCGGCATCAATCCCTTCGGCGTGCGCCTCCCCCGTCAGGTGTCCGGAGGTCGTTATCCGGGTATTCTCGACCGAAATGCGGACATCTCCACCGCCTTCGTGGCGGCCCTCGATCGCTGCCCCGTGCTCGCCGGTAATGAGGGTCGTTCCGGACACCTCTATCTCGACGTCGCCCGCATCCTCCTCACCGGACACGCAGCGGATCCGGTGACCTGCCTGCACGACCTCACCGGGAGCCGGGCAGACCGCGGAAGGCGGCACCAGTACATGGGCGCGCGATGGCACCACCCAGCCCGTGAGGACCGCGACCGTCGCAAGAGCGCACAACTGCCGCGCGGTAACCTTCCGCAACGCCCGGAACGACCACATCATCGGCGGAGAGCCGCAATCCGCTACCATTCTCCGACTTCCCCTGACTGGACTGCAGCACCCCGAAAGGGGTCGCGTTCGCGATGCGGCGATGCCTTGCGAATTCCGGTACGCACTCATCGAAAATGCCCCGTGCGTGACACTGCGCCGGCACGGCCTTGCGCAACAGGGGCCGGACTTTCACCGATCGCAGGCAGTTCGCGCAAGGCCCCTGCCCTGACCCGCCCGGCGGCATCGCATCGTGCCCGCCGTCCCCTGCGGCGGGTGGACTTTCGACGGCGTTCAGCCCGATGTTCGGGGCGGCTGCCCCCGGATACTCCACCAGAAGGCCCCTGCCATCCGGCTATGGGTCAAGTCAGGCTACGGATTGAGACTGGTATCGCCGTACTGCGATCTGGCCTTCGCGCCTGCGGGCCTGAACGAGATCGTAAGTGGTGCGGCGTCATAGCCAGAACTCGGCATTGGACCAACCTGCCTTTTCGGAGCGGATCGCCATTTCGGGCGAGATTTCCGCGTGGCCGTTGAGCACCTGGAACAGCGTATGTCGGGCGACACCCGGCACCCGCGCCGCCGCGGTTACTCTCAAGCCGAGCGGTTCGAAACAGTTTTCGTGAACGCTGCGCCCAGGATGGGGAGGATCGATCATCGGCATGCCCATAACTCCCGTCAGTGGTAGTCGACCAGATTGACGTCCCGGGCGTCACCGTCTTCAAGGCGAAAGGTGAGCCGCCACTTCCCGTTATCGGGATGCTCCGGTACCCTTTGAGATCGCCTTTCAGGGGATGACAGGTGTCCGCCATCAAACCGGGGGCATCACCCTACGGCGAACATGTCCCTGGAACACGACCTCGCGCCTGGTACGCTCTGTCAGCATGGGGTCGGTTCCTGTGGTAGGTGCAGGTGTCCGAAACCACTACATATACTACGGTCAACGACCCCGTATCTCTTTCCCCTGTTGAGAATTGGGGATCACCGGCAGCATCGACACTGCCCTGCTCACCCGCGGCCGGGCAGGCGCCCTTCGGTGCGCGGGCCCGCGCCCCGATTTTTCAGAAATCGGTCGGCGCACCGCCCTCACGCTTGCGCCGTTCGACGAAGGCGGCCAGTTCCTCGCGGCGGGCCTGCTCAAGCGGTGGAGGCTCGAACTCCGCCAGAATCTTCTTCCAGGTGGCGTTGGCCCGGTGGGTGGCATCAATCGACCCGCGTTCCTCCCAGCTCTCGAAGTTGCTCCAGTCCGACAGGAACGGTTCGTAGAAGGCGGTGCGGTAGCGCTGGCGTGTATGGTCGGCCCCGAAGAAGTGCCCGGTCGGACCGACCTCGCGGATGGCATCCACCGCGATGTCGGCCTCGCTCGCCGGAACCGGACGCAGGTAGGCCATCATCTGCTGCAGGGTCTCGCAATCGAGTATGAACTTTTCGTAGGACGCGCACAGTCCGCCCTCGAGCCAGCCGGCGGCGTGATAGACGATGTTCACACCGGCGGAAACCACCGACCAGAGCGAGAACGCGCTCTCCCAGGCGGCCTGGGCATCCGGGTGATTTGCTGCGCAGGCATTCGACGCGCGCAACGGCAAACCGTAGAACCGGGCCATCTGACCTGAAATCTGGGTCGCCCGCATGTATTCCGGCGTGCCGAAGGCGGGGGCGCCGGACCGCATGTCGACATTGGAGGTGAAGGACCCGATGGCACAGGGGATACCCGGGCGTATGCACTGCAGCAACACGATCGCCGACAGCCCCTCGGCCACGAACTGGGTCACCGCGCCGGCAAGGGTCACCGGCGCCATGGCGCCGGCAAGGGTGAAGGGTGAAACGATGGTCGGCTGGCCGCGCCGCGCACACCGCATCGCTCCGTCAAGCATCGGCCAGTCATGCTTGAGCGGCGAGGACGAGTTGATGTTGGTGTACATGTGCGGCGCGGCCTCGAACTCCTCGTGCGTCATGCCGGCCGCGATACGCGTCATTTCCATCACGTCCTCGACCCGCTCCGGCCCGAGCGAGTAGGCGTGCACCACCTTGTCGGTGATCGTCAGCTTGTCGAACAGGCAATCGAGGTGCCGGATCGAGGGGTGGAGGTCCACCGGCTCCACCGGGTAGCCGCAGGCGAGATGGATGCAGTTGAAATACTGTGTGAGTCTGAGCAGGTCGCGATAGCTCTCCCGGTCGCCGACACGGCGGCCACGGTCCAGGTCGGAACAGTTCGGCGGACTGGAGACATTGCCGAACACCATGTGCCGGCCGCCTATGATCACGGCTCGCTCGGGGTTGCGCGGCGTGATGGTGAACCGTGCCGGCGCAAGCTTCACCTTCTCCATTACCAGCGCCCGGTCCATGCGGACATTGGTTGAACCCGGCCGGGTCTCGCACCCGGCTTCGGCCAGCACCACCCGCGCGTCCTCGTTCAGGAACTCGATCCCGATCTCCTCGAGCACCCGCATCGCACCCTCGTGAACCGCCTGGACCTGCTCCTCGGTGAAGGGTTCGGTCGGGGCGTCAATGTTGACCGGCAGCTGCCAGTCGAGCTGTCTGATCGCCGGACCACCGTCACGCGCAGCGGCACTGCGACGCCGCGACCCGGTCCTTCGTCGCGTTCCCTGCATGGGTCGGTCGATCTCCCTGCAACGTTACCCGGCACGAGGTTCGCCCGCGTGCATCATGGTGTGAGGATTTGCGCAAATACAAGCGCGGTGCTTGTCCGGGAACCGCCGAAGCGCGTCGTGGACAGAACGGTCAGGTCCGGCCCGGTGTGACGTCCGACAGCCGGTCGACCCTGCGGATCGCCGGAAACAGCCAGGTCCACAGCCCTGCAATCGCGAAGGTCGCCACCCCGCCCGCGAGAACCGCCGGTACCACCCCGACGAACGCCGCGGTCACGCCGGCCCGGAAGTCGCCGAGCTCGTTCGAGGCGTTGATCGCCACCGAATTGACGGCGCTGACCCTGCCGCGCATGACATCGGGTGTCGCGAGCTGCACCAGGGTCAGGCGGATGTAGACGCTCATCATGTCGGCCGCGCCATAGACGGCAAGTGCCGCGAGTGACAGCCAGTACAGGGTCGAAAGGCTGAACACCACGATCGACGCCGCGAACAGGGCGAGTGAGACGAACAGCGCCGGACCCATGTAGCGCGGTGCCGCCAGCCGGGCCAGCACCAGGCCGACCAGCAGCGATCCGAAACCCGGCATCGCCCGCATGACGCCGAGCCCGTCCGGCCCCACGTGCAGGATATCGCTGGCATAGACCGGCAGCAGTCCCATCACGCCGCCGAGTAGCACCGCGAGCAGGTCGATCGAGATGGCGCCAAGCACACGTTTCTCACGCCAGACATAGGAAAACCCGCCAAGCAGCGCGTCGAGCGTGATGCGTCCCGCCGACCGGACTCCGCGGGCAGGCGGGACCATCAACGCCGAGCCGGCGGCAATGGCAAAACACGCCGCCGCCGCGCCGTAGACGCCGTCACCGGTCCAGGCGATCAGCCCCCCTCCCAGCGCCGGGCCGGCAAGCTGCGCCACCTTGTTCGCGGATGATGACCAGGCAACCGCCCGCGGGAACGTCTCCACCGGCACCAGGTTGGGCAGCAGTGCCTGCACCGCGGTCTGGGCGAAGGCACGCGCAATTCCGTGCACGAACAGGATGGCGAGGATGGCGGCCATCCCGCCGGCCCCGGCCCAGAGCACCACCACAAGCAGTCCGGTCACCGCGACATGGATCACGTTGCACAGCGCCAGGATCATCCGCCGGTCCAGCCGGTCCACCGCCATGCCTGCCACCAGCACGAACAGGAATGCGGGGGCAAACTGGGCCAGGCCCACATAGCCGAGGTCGATCGGGTCGCGGGTCAGCTGATAGACGTACCATCCGACCGCCACCGTGAGAATCTGCACGCCCATGACATGCCCGGTCCGATTGACCAGGTAGAGCAGGAACCCCGCGTCGCGTGCCAGCCGGTGGCGGTCTGCCGGGCTCATGCGGCCGCCGGATGTGTGAAATCACTTGAGCCCGATCCCGACGCGGACAACAATGGTCCCGATTCCGAACTCGGGGGACGACAGATGCGAATCGAACCCATTGCCGATGCACCGTTCGGGGCCGAGGTGCGTGGCGTGGACCTTGCCGGGCCGCTTGATGCCGGACAGATGAAGGATTTGGCCGACGCGCTGTACGAGTACCGGATCGTCGTCATCAGGGACCAGTCACTCGACCAGGACGCGTATCTGACCTTCGGGCGCTGGTGGGGTACACCGATCCCGCATGTTCTCGACCATATGCGCATGCCCGGTTACCCGGAACTGCTTGCCGTCGGTAACACCGAGCAAAAGGACCGCAAGCACGAGATCCGCAACGGAGCGGCGCTCTGGCATACGGATCAGTCCTACGAGGCAATGCCTGCCAGCGCAACAATGCTCTACTCGATCCTGGCCCCACGGATCGGCGGGCAGACCCAGTTCGTCGACATGGTGGCCGCCTACGATGCCCTCGACGCCGGGACGCGCGAACGGATCGACGACCTCCAGGTGGCGCATCTCTACGGGGCGGGAAAGCTGCTCGACGACGAGTTCATCGCCAGTCCGCTCAAGACCGGTGAGCAGATCGATCGTGTCCCCACCTGCCATCATCCCCTGGTCATGCGTCACCCGGTGACCGGCCGCAAGGGACTGTATGCCACCGGTCAGTCCTCCTTCGCCATTCGCGACATGAACGATGCCGAGGCGGTTGAACTGCTGTGGCAGCTGAAGACCCACGCGATCCAGGACCGATTCGTCTACGCCCACCGGTACGCGGTGGGGGACATCGTGATCTTCGACACGCTGTCGACCATGCACGCCGCAACCCCGATCGACGTCGCCGACCCTGGTCGTGAGGACACCCGTCGCCTGCTGTGGCGCATCAGCGTGCGGGGCATGCCCCAGGCCTACCGCCACCTCGCCGCGTAGTCCCCGGCACCGGCACCGGGCCGGATCGCCGCTCACGCGGAAACGGCGTTCCCTATCTCCATCCGTGAGGTTGACCATGCCGCACTCCGGGCCCCTTGCCGGGATCAGAATCGTGGAACTTGCCGGCATCGGACCGGCTCCCCATTGCTGCATGCTGCTCTCGGACATGGGCGCGGAGGTGATTCGCATCGACCGGCCGGGCGGAAACCCGGTCGGTGGCACAGACAGGAACGCGATCCTGAACCGGGGCCGCAAGTCGGTCGCCTTCGACCTGAAACAGCCGACGGCGACCGCGGCGGTGCTTCGCCTGGTCGAACAGGCCAACGGTCTGGTGGAGGGATTCCGTCCAGGCGTGATGGAACGGCTCGGCCTTGGCCCCGAAGACTGTCTCGCACGCAACCCGAAGCTGGTTTACGGGCGGGTCACCGGCTGGGGTCAGGAAGGTCCGCTGGCCCGGGTGGCAGGCCACGACATCAACTACATTGCACTTGCCGGAGCGCTCGGCGCGATCGGAGACGCGGAACGCGGACCGGTTCCACCGCTCAACCTCGTCGGTGACTTCGGCGGCGGAGGCATGATGATGGCGTTCGGCATGGCATGTGGCCTGATCGAGGCGGCGCGCTCCGGATCCGGCCAGGTGATCGACGCCGCGATGCTCGACGGTTCGGCGCTGCTGATGGCCGGCATCTTCCAGAGCCGCGCCAGCGGCCTGTGGAATCAGCCCCGTGGCGAAAACTGGCTGGACGGAGGGGCACCCTTCTACGCACCCTATCGCTGTGCCGACGACCGGTGGATCTGCATCGGGTCGATCGAACCGCAGTTCTATCGCCTGTTGTGTGATCTGCTCGAACTGTCGGGACCGCTGTGGTCGCGACAGTGGGATCGCGAAGCCTGGCCGGAACAAAAGCGGCAGCTCGCCGGGGTCTTCGCCAGTCGTACGCGAGCCGAGTGGACACACCTGCTCGGCACCCGGGACATCTGCTTCGCGCCGGTCATGGACATCGAGGAGGTGGCGGAGCACCCGCACACCCGTGAACGAGGCGTTTTCGTCGAGTCCGACGGCTGGCTGCAGCCGGCACCCGCCCCGCGTTTTGCGCGAACCCCGGGACGGATCCAGTCACCGCCGCCGAGACCGGGGGAGCACAACGACGACGTGCTCTCGCGGTGGGGGTTCGACGACGGGGAAATCGCGCGGCTGCGTACCGAGGAGGCCCTGGTCGACGGAACCAGTTCATGACCGGATCGCTGGAGGCGCTGCTCGCCCCGCAATCGGTCGCCGTCATCGGGGCAAGCGACGAGCCCGGTCGCATCGGCGGGCGTCCGATCCACTCGATGCTCAGCGCCGGTTTTGCCGGCCGGATCTACCCGGTGAACCCGCGACGCGAGACCGCGCAGGGACTTCATTGCTACCCGGACATCGCCTCGGTACCCGAGCCGGTCGACTGTGTCATCGTCTCGGTTCCGGCCTCGGTCGCGGTCGAGGTGATCGCCGACTGTGCGAAGGCCGGCGCACGCAGCGCGATCATGTTCACCTCGGGGTTTGCCGAGACAGGAGCCTCGGGCAGCAGTGCCCAGCAGCAGATCGCCGGGATCGCGCGCAGCAGTGGCATGCGAATCGTCGGGCCGAACTGTCTCGGGATCTTCAACCTTGAGATCGGGTGGTTCGGAACCTTCGCCAACACGCTCGCAAGCTGCAAGCTGCCGTGCGGTCCGATCGGCATCATTACCCAGTCGGGCGCCTATGGCAGCCACCTGTTCACCATCACTCAGAACCGCGGTGTCGGCAGTACCTACTGGGTGACCACCGGGAATGAGTGCGATGTCGACGTGGCCGAGGTGATCTCGTGCTATGCCGCGATCGACTCGATCCGGGTGATCGTTGCCTACGCCGAGGGAATCGGTGACGGCGAGCGGCTCCGCCAGGCCTTCGCCGATGCCCGGGCGGCCCGCAAGCCGGTGATCTTCATGAAGGTCGGGATGACGGAGGCGGGAGCCCGGGCCGCGGCCTCGCACACTGCCTCGCTTGCGGGAAGCGACAGTATCTATGACGGACTGTTCGCCCAGTATGGCGTGTGGCGTGCCGAGACCACCGAGGAAATGGCCGACATCGCCTACGCCGCCCAGTTCGACCGCTACCCGACCGGCAACCGTATCAGCCTGCAGACCATCTCCGGCGGTGTCGGGGTGCAGCTCGCCGATGCCGCGAGCCGGCGCGGCTTCGAAGTCACCCCGCTGCCGGAGACAACCCGGGCGAAGATGCTCGAGGTGATCCCGTTCGGCGGCGTCAACAACCCGGTCGACTTTACCGGCCAGGCGCTCAACGACCGCACCATCCTCGATCGGTGCATGGAGCTCACCGTCGAGGAAGGCGGCTACCACAGCCACATCATCTACATTGCGAGCCTGGCGGCCTCGCCGTTTACGCGTGATCTCAGCCTGTCGGTCTTCCGGCAGCTGCGCGAACGCTACCCGGACGAGCTGTTCCTGATGAGCATGATCGCGCCCGAGGAAATCCGGCGACGCTACGAGGAGATGGGCTACCCCTGCTTCGAGGACCATTCGCTTGCGGTCCGGGCAATGGCGGCGCTGCGCCACTTCAAGCTGGTATTCGAACGCGGCGCACCGCGACCGGCGGCGAAACTTCCTGCAGGCGTCCTGCCGGTTCCGGGCGCCATGGCCGGCGAGCAGGACGCCCGCGAATTCCTGGCCTCCGCCGGAATCCCGGTGGTCGATGGTGCGCAGGCCGCGACCGCGGATGCCGCGGTGCAAGCCTGGCGCAGGATCGGCGGGCCGGTCGTCCTCAAGATCGCCTCGCCCGACATCGCCCACAAGACCGAGATCGGCGGTGTCCTGCTCGACCTTGACGACGAGGACGCCGTGTGCGGCGGCTACGCCACCCTGCTCGACCGTGCCCGTGCCGCCGCGCCCGACGCACGGATCTCGGGCGTGACCGTGTCGCGAATGGTCCGGGGCGGCATCGAGACGGTCCTCGGTGCGGTTCAGGACCCGGTATTCGGCCCCGTGGTCATGTTCGGACTCGGCGGCATCTTCGTCGAGGTGCTCCGTGACGTGAGTTTCCGGGTCGCACCGTTCGGCGAGGACGAGGCCCGGGACATGATCGATGCCATCCGCGGCCGCGCCGTGCTCGATGGCGTGCGCGGGGCGCCGCCGGGGGATGTCGATGCCCTGGCCCGGGCGCTCTCGCGACTCTCCGTGCTGGCGGCGGCCAATGCCGCGACCATCGACTCGATCGACGTGAACCCGTTCCTGGTGCTGCCGGAGGGTGCGGTCGCGGTCGATGCCCTGATCGTCCCGCGCCGGGACTGAACGCCCTACCGTGACCGGGCGGCCCGGATGGCCCGCCACACCGTTTCAGGGTTAAGCGGCATCTGCAGGTGGTCGATTCCGAGCGGTGCGAGGGCGTCGAGAACCGCGTTCACGACGGTCTGGGTCGAGGCAATGCAACCAGCCTGGCCGCTGCCCTTGACTCCGAGCCGGTTGGCCCCGGTCGGAACGCCTTCGAGCGTGGTCTCGAACCGCGGCAGGTCGCGGGCGCGCGGGATCCAGTAGTCCATGAGACTGCCGGCCAGCAGCTGGCCGGATTCGGTATCGTGCACCACCGCCTCGCCGAGCGCCTGGCCGATGCCCTGGGTCACGCCGCCGTGCACCTGGCCTTCGGTCAGCATCGGGTTGATCAGGGTCCCGTAGTCGTCGACCATGAGGTAGCGCTCCAGCGTCACGGTGCCGGTGTCCGGATCGACCTCGACCTCGGCGAGATGACAGCCGTTCGGATAGGTCCGCGGGGCGTCCTCGCGCTTTGCGAAACTGTCGAGCCCGACCCCCGCGAGATCGGGCGCGATCTCGGGGTCGCGGGCAGCCAAGGCGACCTCGGCAAGCCCGACCGAGCGACCACCGCTCGCAAAACGTCCGTCGGCAAACTCCACGCTCGCGGGCTCGGCCTGCAACAGGGTGGCGGCAACCCCGTGCGCCGTGGCAAGCGCCTGCTCGAGCGCGAGCACCATGGTGCCGCCGCCCATGTGCATCGAGCGCGCGCCACCGTGGCCGAAACCCATCCGGGTCACGGCAGTATCGGCCTGCAGGTAGTCGATGTCCCCGATCCCGACCCCCAGCCGGTCGGCGGCAATCTGGCGATAGGCGGTCGCGTGTCCCTGGCCGTTGGACTCGGTTCCAACCCTGAGTTCGACCCGACCGGTGGCGGGGAACCGCACCTCCGCGCCTTCGGTCAGGTTGCCGCCCGCGGTCTCGAGAAAACATGCGACCCCGAGGCCGCGCAGCCAACCGGCCCTGGCCGAGGCGGCCCGACGCTCCTCGAAGCCGTTCCTCTCGCCGTACCGCACGGCGTCATCGAGGTTCTCGACGAACCTGCCTGAATCGAGCACCGATCCGAGAGCGGCCCGGTGGGGGAAGTGGCGGATCGCGTTCCTGCGCCGCAGTTCCACCACGTCGAAACCGCACCGCCGCGCCGCGACCTCGATCAGGCGCTCGATCAGAAAGTTGGCCTCGGGCTTGCCCGCACCGCGGTAGGCGTCCACCGGCACGGTGTTGGTAAACACGCCAGTGGTCTCCATGTCGATCGCAGCGATGTCGTAGATACCGCCCATGGCCCTCGCCATCGACAGCGTGCTGGCATTCGGTCCGCCGGAGGAGAGATACGCTCCCATGTCGGCCAGCATCCTGCTGCGCAGGGCCAGGATGCGCCCGTCGGCATCAAGCGCCAGCGCCCCCTTTCCAGCGACGGCGCGGCCGTGCACCGCGCCCGCAAAATCCTCGCCGCGGTCCGCGACCCACTTGACCGGCCGGGCGTGACGGCGCGCCGCCCACAGCAGCAGCACCCATTCGGGACAGAGGAAGTTCTTCATCCCGAAGCCGCCGCCGACATCGGGGGCGGACACGCGGACCTGCTCGCGCGGAACGCGGAACACGGCATCCGCGAGTTCGTTGCGCAGCTCGTGCACGCCCTGCCCGGTACAGGCGAGATGCATCACCCCGCTCTCGGGATCGATGCTCGCAAGCCCGGCGCGGGGCTCGAGCGGCGCCGCCATCACCCGGCTGTTGACAATCTCGACCTCGATGACATGGTCCGCGGTGCGGAACGCAGTGTCGGTGGCGGCGGTATCGCCCCGGCGGAACCGGTATGCGACGTTGCCGGGTGCCTGTTCCCAGATCTGCACCGCACCCGGAGCAACGGCATCCTGCGGCACCGCCACCGCCTCGAGCGGCCGCCAGGAAACCTCGATCAGGTCGGCGGCATCGACCGCCACCTCGCGCCTCTCGGCCACAACCAGCGCGATCGGCTCGCCAACGTGCCGGACCCGTCCGGGCGCGAGCGCGAAACGATCCGGAACCACCGGGTCACCCCCCGGCCCGAAACGCACGCCGCAGGGAAGCGGGCCGAGACCATCGGCGGCAAGGTCGGCGGCAAGGTGGACCCCGACCACACCGGGAACCGACAGGGCGGCGTCGATGCCGGTGACGGTAAAGTCCCCGTGGGCATGGCCCGAGCGCAGCACCACCGCGTGCAGTACGCCGTCGCGCTCGAGGTCGCCGACGTAGGTCGCATGGCCCGTCAGGAACCTGTGGTCCTCGATCCGGGGCAGGGACCTGCCAGTCAGTGGTGTGTCCATCGCAAGGGCTCCCGCAGGGTTCCGACAGCCAGGTTACCACTCACCGGGCGCTGTTTCGCCGAGCCAGCTCGAATCGAGGTCGGCAATCCGGGAACATCCGATCTGGGTCATCGCCAGCGTGACCTCGTCGGTCAACATGGAGACCACGTGATCCGGACCCTGCCGGCCGAGTGCCGACACTCCCCACATGAACACCCGGCCGCAGAAGACGAACCGGGCGCCCAGCGCGTAGGCCTTGATGATGTCGAGACCGGAGCTGAATCCGCTGTCGACCATGACCACGGCCCGGTCGCCCACGACGCGCAGGATCTCCGGCAGAACCTCGACCGGCGCCGGCGAGGCGTCGAGCTGCCGTCCGCCGTGGTTGGACACCAGGATGCCGGTATACCCCATGGTGATCGCCGCCTCGGCATCGGCGGGATGCATGACGCCCTTGATCACCAGTTCGCCGTCCCAGCGGTCCCGGATGCGCTGCAGCCGCTCGCGGCTGACCGCGTTCCCGAGCTGCTCGGTGACGTAGGCGGCGATGTCGAACATGCCCCTGCCCGGCGCGTAGCGGCCCAAGGTCCTGAACCGGGGCATGCCGGCGGACACGGTGGCCAGGCTCCAGCCCGGGCGAACGGCGGCGCGCATGATGTTGCGGGCGGTCAGACGCGGCGGCACCGCCAGGCCGTTGTACATGTCGCGCGGCCGCCAGCCACGTGACGGCACGTCGACGGTGACCATGGCAACCGAGCAGCCGGAATCGGCCGCCCGGCGCAGCAGGTCGTCGTTCACCTCCTGGTCCTTCGGCGGATAGAGCTGGAACCAGCCCACGCCGTCGGCGGACCGGCCGAAGTCCTCGATCTCCACCGTGCAGGCGGTGCTGAGCCCGACGGGAATGCCGGTTCGGCCCGCCGCGCGCGCGAAGTGCAGCTCGGCGCGCGGGTACATCAGTCCTGCAAGCCCCATCGGCGCGATGCCGAACGGCCGGGTGTAGCTACGGCCGAACAGGTCCACCGACATGGCGACCGGCTCCCGGTCGGTGACGTAGCGCGGAACCAGCGTCACCGCGTCGAGCGCCTCGCGGTTGCGGCGCAGACCCACCTCCGGGCCGGTCCCGCCATCGACGTAGTCATAGGCAAACTTCGGCAGGCGCCGGCGCGCCGCCCGCTGCAGGTGATCATTGCTCGGGTAGTGCTGCGGGGCCCGCATGTCGATGTTCCGTTTGCGATGGTGAGAGGAAGAAACCGGGCATTCAGGCGTGCGAGGCCATGACCTTGCCCCGGACCGGAAGCTCGGCCCGGAGCACCGTGCCGGATTCCGACTCGGTGATGTAGAGCCAGCGGTTGTCCGGTCCGCCGAAGGCGGCGTTGGTGGTCATCAGGCCGAGTGGGGAACGGATCCGGTGCAACGGCTGGCCGAGGTGGTCGAAGTGCCACACCGTGCCCAGGCCGGCATGGCAGACCAGCAGCCCGCCCTCGGCGTCGAGCGCCATGCCGTCGGGACCGCCATGCCCGCCCGAGAGCTGGATGAAGATGCTGACCTTGGTGGTGCTGCCGTCGGGCAGCAACGGCAGGCGCCACACCGCGTTGCCGCGGGTAACGGCGACATAGAGCAGGGTCTCGTCGAGCGAGGGCACAAGTCCGTTCGGACTCGGAACGGTTCCGACCAGCAGCTGCAGCTGGCCGGCCGGAGTCAGCCGGTAGACCCTCCCGGTCGGATCGTGCATGCCGGTCTGGCCCTGGTCGGTAAAGTAGATGGCGCCGTCGGGTGCGATGTGCAGGTCGTTGCAGCCGCGGAAACTCTCCGACCAGCGGTGGTCCACCAGCGGTTCGACCGAGCCGCTGGCGGGATCGATCCGCATGATGCCGCGCTTGTAGTCTGCGACCCGCAGCGTTCCGTCGGGATGCACCTTCAGGCCGTTGGGCCAGCCGTCATAGGCGGCGACGATTTCGAAATCGCCATCCGGGGTCACGCGAAGGATCTCGCCGAACGGGATGTTGACCAGGTAGAGGTTGCCTGCCCGGTCAAACGCCGGTCCTTCGAGAAAGCAGTCGGCGTCGTGGCCCGGACGGTTTGCCTCGGCCCACGCCGGGCGCGCGCCCGGGCGCCGAAGCCGGTCGGGAACACGGGCGAAGACCTCCGTGTGGACATCCACGGGGGGCGGGTAGAGCGACATCGGCTTCTCCGTTCATCCGCCGTCCCCGGCACTGAATCCGGGCACCGGCGGCAGGTCGTCACGAAACACCGCGGGGCACCCGGACATCGGCAAGCGCCCGACAGCGCGCGTTACCCGGATATGCGCGGCCCCGATCCGTCCGGCACGCATCCGGTGTCCGGGCGTGGCGGACAGGTCGTGTGTCCCGCACAGCAGATAGACCGGACAGGGCGAGCCGCGCAACGGTTCGATCGGAGCCTGCAGGACGTCACGGCCCCGATATCGTGGTGCAGATCACCGCGGGCGCGGCCCGGGCGCGGTTTCGCCGAGCCAACTCGAATCGAGATCGGCGATTCGGGAGCATCCGATCTGGGTCATCGCCAGCGTGACCTCGTCGGTCAGCATGGAGACCACGTGATCCGGACCCCGCCGGCCGAGTGCCGACACTCCCCACATGAACACCCGGCCACAGAAGACGAACCGGGCACCCAGCGCGTAGGCCTTGATGATGTCGAGACCGGAGCTGAACCCGCTGTCGACCATGACCACGGCGCGGTCGCCCGCGGCGCGAAGGATCTCCGGCAGCACCTCGACCGGTGCCGGCGAGGCATCGAGCTGACGCCCGCCGTGGTTGGACACCAGGATGCCGGTATACCCCATGGCGATCGCCGCCTCGGCATCGGCGGGATGCATGATGCCCTTGATCACCAGCTCGCCGTCCCAGCAGTCCCGGATGCGCTGCAGCCGCTCGCGGCTGACCGGGTTTCCGATCTGTTCGGTGACATAGGCGGCGATGTCGAACATGCCCCTGCCCGGCGCGTAGCGGCCAAGTGTCCTGAACCGGGGCATGCCGGAGGACACGGTCGCCAGGCTCCAGCCCGGGCGAACGGCGGCGCGCATGATGTTGCGGGCAGTCAGACGCGGCGGCACTGCGAGGTCGTTGTACATGTCTCGCGGGCGCCAGCCGCGCGTCGGCGCGTCGACGGTGACCACGGCAACCGAACAGCCGGAATCGGTCGCCCGGCGCAGAAGGTCGTCGTTGACCTCCTCGTCCTGCGGCGGAGAGAGCTGGAACCAGCCCATGCCGTCTGCGGACCGGCCGAAGTCCTCGATCTCCACCGTGCAGGCGGTGGCGAGAACGCCGGGGAACCCGGTTCGCCCCGCCGCGCGGGCGAAGTGCAGTTCGGCTTGCGGGCACATCAGCCCCGCAAGCCCCATCGGCGCGATGCCGAACGGCCGGGTATAGCTGCGGCCGAACAGGTCCACCGACATGACGACAGGCTCCCGGTCGGTGACGTAGCGCGGAACCAGTGTCACCGCATCGAGCGCCTCGCGGTTACGGCGCAGGCCCACCTCCGGGCCGGTCCCGCCATCGACGTAGTCATAGGCAAACCTCGGCAGGCGCCGGCGCGCCGCCCGCCGCAAGTGGTCATTGCTCGGGTAGTGCTGCGGGACCCGCATGTGGATGTTCCGTTCGCGATGGTGAGAGGAAGAAACCCGGGCATTCGGGCGCGCGGGGCCATGGCCGGGCCCGGAAATCCGGCCCCGGTCATTCTGCCGGATCTGGCGACGGGTAGCGGGCGGGGCGCGACAGCGGTGATGCCTTTCAGTCGCTGTCCCCTGCGATCCGCCCGAGCACCGGAAGAAGGTAGTCACGAAATACCGCGGGGTTCTCGGACATCGGAAAATGTCCGACGTCCCGCATCACCTCGAAATGCGCGGCCCCGATCCGTTCGGCAAGTTCCCGGCCCATCCCGGGAGTGGCGGACACGTCGTGTTCACCGCTCAGCAGGTACACCGGACAGGGCGAACCGCGGAACGAATCGATCGGCTCCCGCCTGAGATCGCCGTCCTCGAAGTAGTAGTGCAGGTCGCCGTGGAACACGCCGGGACCACCCTGCATGTAGTGCCACATGGTTTCCCACCGTTCCGGTGCCGGCGAGCGCGGCGCGATCATGCCCGCCATCAGCGCTCCCGCAGTCTGGGAACAGTGGATGTCGGGCCGGTGCAGCGCCATCTCGGGCGCGGGATCGCCGATACTGCGGTCCTCGGCATACAGTGCGGACTGCAGTCCGATGACCGCGCGCAGCCGGTCCGCGTGACGCAGGGCGAGATGGACCACGACACGTCCGCCGATCGAGCACCCCATGACCACGGGCCGCTCGAGTCCGAGCGCATCGATCACGGCCATGACGGTTTCGACGTAGCCGTCGGTGGTCAGCCTGTAGGTCTCGCGCTGGTAGCCGGCCGGTGGCGAGGACTTGCCGTGCCAGGGCAGATCGAAGGCGACAACCCGGAACCGGTCGGTGATCTCCCGGTCGTTCAGCAGTGCGCGGTACTGGCGCGAGTCACTGCCGGCGGTATGGAGGCAGACCAGCGGGATCCCCTCGCCCGCCTCCTCGAAATAGACCCGGCAGGTGCGGCCCGCGATCGCGAGACGCAGGTAGCGGCCGGTGACCGGTTCGATCAGCGGCGACGCCGGCGGCGCGGTGTCCCCCTCCGGCTCGTCGAGACGCGCAAACAGTCGCTCAAGCATGAGCAGGTGACGGTTGAACGCCACCATGTCGCCGGTGACCACCAAGCTGCGGGTGCGCCGCATGGCCGACAGCGTCTGGAACCCGGGCCGTGCTCCCGGTGTGCCGAGTTCACTCCATGCCGCGGCGGTGGCCGCAAGCGTGAAGTCCGCCTTCTCCCTGCACGTCTGCCCGAGACGGGCGCCCCTGCCGTCGATCACGAGACGTGTGCGTTCCGTGTCCACGACAAGGTCGACACTGATCGAACCGAACCGGAAGCTCACCTCGCCCGCCCGCGCGATGAGTTCAGCGAACACGACGGCTCACCTCCTCGCGTCCTCGAGGATCATTTCCGCAGCCTTCTCCGCAATCGCCAGGGTCGGCGAGTTGGTGTTGCCCGAGGTGATGGTCGGCATGACCGAGGCATCGCACACCCGCACGCCCTCGAGACCGCGCAGCCTGAGGCGGTCGTCGACCACCGCGCCGGCGTCGGCCTCCGGTCCCATGCGGCAGGTCCCGACCGGATGGAAGATGGTGGTCCCGATGTTTCCGGCTTCCCGCGCCAGGTCCTCGTCGCTGCTGAAGCGGGCACCTGGCAGGAATTCCTCCGGCAGGTAGGGCGCCATCGCCGGTGCGGCGACGATCCGGCGCGTCAGCCGGATGGCGTCGGCTGCCACCTGCCGGTCGGCCGGGTCAAGGAGGTAGTTGGGCTGTATCTCCGGTGCGTCGCGGGCGTCGGGACTGCGGGGGAGCACCCGGCCCCTGCTCTCGGGCCGCAGGTTGCAGACCGAGGCGGTGAAGGCTTCGAAGGGATGCAGCGGATCGCCGAGCCGGTCAGTCGAGAGCGGCTGGATATGGTACTGCAGGTTCGGCGTGTCCCTGGATTCGTCCGACCGGGCGAAGGCGCCGAGTTGGCTCGGCGCCATGGTCATCGGCCCGCGCCTGGCCAGGAAGTACTCGAGGCCCATGCCGACCCGCCCCAGCAGGCTGTTGGCACGGCGGTTGAGCGTGCGGGTGTTCGAGACCTTGAAGACAAGCCTCATCTGCAGGTGATCCTGCAGGTTGCCGCCCACACCGGGAAGGTCGATCAGCGGAGATATGCCGCGTTCCCTGAGCAGGTCGGCCGGGCCGATTCCGGACAGCTGCAGAATATGCGGTGATCCCACTGCGCCCGCCGCAAGCACCAGCTCGCCGTCGATCCCCGCCTCCGCCGGCTCCCGGCCGAGCCAGAGCGCAAGCCGCCGCGCCCTGTGGTCCCCGATCCGGATCCCGCGTACGTGGGCGTCTGTCAGCACCGTCAGGTTCCTGCGGTTGGCGGCCGGGTGGAGGAAGGCGTCGGCAGCGCTCCAGCGCACGCCGCGCTTCTGGTTGACCTCGAAATAGCCGCATCCCTCGTTGTTGCCGCGGTTGAAATCGTCCGTGGGCGGAATGCCGGTCTGCGCCGCCGCAGCGCGGAACGCATCCAGGATCTCCCAGGACAGCCGTTGGGATTCGACCCGCCACTCGCCCCCGGTTCCGTGCAGCTCGTCACCCCCGCCGACCCGGTCTTCCATGCGACAGAAGTAGGGCAGCATGTCCTGCCAGCTCCAGCCGACATTGCCCAGCTGGCGCCAGTGATCGTAGTCGCGGGCCTGTCCTCGCATGTAGATCATGCCGTTGATCGACGAACATCCGCCAAGCACCTTGCCTCGCGGATAGGCGAGAGCGCGCCCGTTCAACCCGTCACAGGGCTCGGTCGAGAAGCACCAGTCGGTGCGCGGGTTGTTCATTGTGAAGAGATAGCCGACCGGAACCCGGATCCAGAAGTAGTTGTCCCGGCCTCCCGCCTCGAGCAGCAGGACCCGGTTGTCCGGGTCGGACGACAACCTGTTGGCGAGCAGGCATCCGGCGGTCCCCGCCCCGACCACCACGTAGTCGAAGTTGCCCAGATCCCGTACTGCAGCATCCGGTTCCACCGGCCTCATCCTCCCGAGCTCGCGCGGCGCATCATGCATGCAGCCACACCCGGCGTCAAAGCGCCGCGTTGGTACGGTTTCCGCCTCCGTGATCCCTGGTCACCGGCTGGTCCGGCCGTCTGCGACGCTGCACCGTGTGACCCGGACCGAGATGAAGGACCGGATGATCAGGACCACCATGCCCGCGGCCGTCACGGTCACGGACGTGCCGCCGCGGGCCAGGTCGTCGAACACCCCCGCACCTTTCGCGCCGCTCCTGGATCACCGCGACAAGCGTACCCTCGGCGACGTCTTCGGGCTCGCCAGTTTCGGCGTCAACCTGACCAAGATCGGGTCCGGGGGCGGATTGGCGCTGATGCACGGGCACAGCCTGCAGGACGAGTTCATCTGCGTGCCCGAGGACGAGCCGGTGCTGGTGACACTCGAGGACGAGGTGCAGCTGGCTCCCGGCATGTGCACCGGGTTTCCCGCCGGGGGGGCACGGCCCACCACCTGCTCAACCGACCCCGCACGACATGGTCATCCTGGAGATCGGAAACCGGTCGCCCGGAGACCGGGTGCATCTTTCGCTTGACGACATCCAGGCCGTGATGGGTCCGGACGGCCGCGGGCGGTTTGCCCGCAAGGACAAGACGCCGTACCGAGAGCGCCTGGGAGATGTCCCGCATTGCCTCACGATTGTGTCCCTCGGGCACTATGTACCACTGACATGGCCGGGGCATTGGCGCCGGGAGGTGGAAGCCCGCCTTGGGTCGGGCCTCTCGGCCCGCAGTGCAGGTGTCACACCCTGGCTGCCTGCGTCGACGCGGCGTGGAATGTGAACCGCTCTTCAGGGTTCCACTGCCGTGCAATGAAAGCGAGCCGGGAGCGGAACATTTAACATATTGAAATAACCGTATTATTGGCAATGTTCGTTCAATCGTTTCAACACCTTTGAAACGATTGGTCGCCCGCGTCCCTGTCCCTGAAGGTTCCTGCAGGCGGCTTCCACGCAATCGTGGACCACCACGCCGTGGAACGTGGCGCGTGCGACGCGGGAAGCCTCGGGAAAACCGCCGGTTCCGCGGGCCGGGCGGGTACCCGCACCCACCGCTCCGCACAGACGCGCATCGCCGGCAAGGACCGACCGGACGCGACGTGAAAAATCCCCGGTCAGGAGTCTTCGCCGTGTTGCCACCATTGGACCATGTGTTACCATTACATTATAATGTATCTGTTGTTGCAACAGTACCCATCGTGAGGATCCGCCATGACCGATGAAATCCGCCAAGACGACTCCGTCGAACAGCAAGCGGACGTAGAGTCGCACCAGGAGCAGGACGGCGAAGGACCGAAGTCACAGTCGCGCCGCTCCTTCATCAAGACCGCCACGGTTGCCACCGGCGGTGCCGCGCTCGCCACCGTGGGTGGCGGGGTGATGCACGAGTTGGACCTGGTCAAGCCGGCACACGCCGCCGAAGGCGGTATCGAAGGCACGCCGGTGGCCGAAAAATGGTGGCCGTCCCGCTGGGGCGAGGGCGACCAGACCGGCGCAACCAACCACATGACGCCGGCGGTGGCACTGGACGCGGCGAGCCTGATCAAGACCGGCAAGGTGTACAGCCTGGGCCGGGTCTACGAATACGGCATGCCCCTGTTCGGCCAGCGTGTGTTTGCATTGCGCATCCCGGGCGCCCCGACCGGAGGCGCGTTCGGCAAGAACCAGGTCATCTGGCACGACGAGATCCTGACCACGGAAATCGGTCAGGTCGGCACCCAGTTCGACGGGCTTGCCCATATCGGCGCACGGGTCGGCGATGCCGGCGACCTGTCCCAGGAGGTTTTCTACAACGGGTTCACCACCAGGGACCTTCACAACAACGACAACGAGGCAGGCTCCACCGCCGGTGCCTACGGGCTGCAGAAGCTCGGCATGGAACATGTCAAGCCGTTCTTCTGCCGCGGGATCCTGTTCGACGTCATGGGCCTGAAAGGGCGCATGCTGGACAAGGGTGAGGAAATCACCGTCGCCGACCTGCAGGCCTGCCTGGATCGCCAGGGCATGACCGAGAGTGACATCACCGAGGGCTCCGCAGCGCTGTGGCGCACGGGATGGGGCGAAAACCTGTGGATGAAGGACAACGCCCGTTTCAATTCCGGAGAGCCGGGAATCGGCGTTGCCGCAGGGGAGTGGCTTGCGGCCAAGGGAATCTCAGTGGGAGCCGCCGACTGCTGGGCCATCGAGTGCGTGCCCAACCCGGATCCGAACCTGGCGTTTCCGGTACACCAGATCTTCCTGACCAAGAACGGTATCCACATCCTGGAAAACGTTCGGCTTGATCATCTGGCTGCAGACGGCGTCTACAAGTTCGCCTTCATCTTCTCGACGCTGCCGATCAAGGGGGCGACGGGCTCTCCAGGCAACCCGATCGCGGTTATCTAGAAACCTCGACCGGTTCAGGCCAGACGGGCGAGTACGTCGGTTTCGAAGCGACAGACAAACACTCGCCCGTCTGAGTCACCACCCAGCAGGCAGTTCCCGTCCGGCGACCATGCAAGACCCGCGATCGGACTGCCTGGTGCGCTTGTGAGGGCTCGCCGCTGCGGCCGCGGGGCCAGGCTCACCAGATCGAGGCCGCCATCGTTGTATCCTGCGGCGATCAGGGCGTGACGCGGGTTGGCGCTCACCCTGGCGACCAGATGTTCGCTGTACCGTCCCAGCATTCGCGGGGCTGCCGGCGGCAGGCGGCCCGTCGAGAACAGCCAGCAGCTCACGGTGTCGGTGCCGGAAGCGAGCAACCAGGAACCGTCCGCGCTCCAGCTGATGGATTTGACCTTGCTCATGCACGGACCGAGACTGGTGTCCTGCCCGGAAACGAGATCCCACGCGTGTATCGTCTTCTCCTGGGTGGCCGTCACCACGAACCGTTCGTCACTTCTCCAGCTGAGATCGAGGTGTGATCCCCGGTGATACAGGCGGTGCGGCTCGCCGCACCGCCCGTCCAGCGTCCACAGGCTCACCCCGTTGTAGTGCGAAACGGCCAGACGCCGGCCACTGCTGTCAGAAGCCAGGCCGGCGACGGTGCTTGGATGGTCTCCCAGTTCGGTTACCGTCTGTCCCCCGGCATCCAGCACCCGGACCTGGGGACCCTCGGAGACCGCCCTCAGGCCACACGGGTGCGTGGCAAGCTGGTCGGGCCAGGGCCGGGTGAACCGCGCCAGTTCCCGCGACCCTTCCACAGCGTGAACCCGGTACACCGCACCGTTGTCGGCTCCGCATATGAACGCGGGCGCCCGGCTATCAGCGACAAGCGCCAGGATTGCGCCGCTGGTCAGCGACAGGGCCGAAAGGGCCAGTTCCCGATCCTGCAGATCAACGACGCGAACGCACCCGTCTCCACCGGCGAATGCCGCATACCTCCCGCCGCGCTCGACACAGATGCCGGTCAACGGCGCGTCGACCGCCCAGCGGTCCAGCCTGCAGCCGTTCAATGCCCTTCACACCGTACTGACCGGCCGGGAGAACGGGCATGCACGGCCTTCAGGCTGCCGGAACACGGGAACGCCCGACGACTGGCGCGCATTCAGTGCCGGCTCCCCGGGAAAGGGGGAGTCCTTCGCCGTACCCGGGAATGGAGAGCCTCGCCGGTCTCCGGCTCGCCCCGGGCCGGCAGCGCACCCGCGGCCTTTCTCATTGTACCCGACAATCGCGCAGGCCCTGTTCGAGTGCCGCCTCGTCCAGGTTGCGGCCGATGAAGACCAGCCGGTTCGAACGGCGCTGGTCCCCCCAGGGGGCGCCTGGCTGGCCGTCGAACAGCATGTGAACGCCCTGGAACACGAACCGTCGGTCTTCTCCCTTGAGTGCCACGATCCCCTTGAGGCGGAAGATATCGGGCCCCTGGGTCTGCAGTAACCGACTCAACCACGCACTGAGTGCAAATTCCTCGATCTCCCCATCCAGTTCGAGCGCAACGGACTGAACGGTGTCGTCGTGCGTATGCTCCGGATTGAAGACGTGCTCCACGGCGACATTCAGCGTCGCGCCGGCAGCATCGCAGAACCCGGCGTCGAACTCCTCGGGCATGTGCTCCGTAAACAGCGCGTAGAGGCCGGGCCGATCGACTTCAAGCATGTACTCGTAGTGTTCGGCACCTGTGAGCCCCAGCGTCCAGTGGGTCTCACCCGGCCGGATCGCAGCACCCGGTTTCAGCACGGAGTCAGGCGCGGAGAACCGGGTGAAGACACGTTCCGCAGTTTCGGTCAGAGCCTCGGGCGTCGCCGCATCAACGGGCTCCAGCACCGCCGACATGGCCGGATCAGGGCCATTGTGGAGTCTGAACCTTGCCGTCCCGTCAATATGCAGCACACCGCCCCACTCGAACGGATACTCCGGTTCGAGGAAGCCCGGCTTGATGTCGAGGGCACGGCGAAGATCGAAGCCGCCGACATCGAGTACCTGCTCCATGGGAGCGTCGGCCATGCGAACCCGCTCGATCCGCGCCATGGCATTCATCGCCCTGAGCCGGCGCTCGAGCGCATTGAGCTCGTCGCCATCGACCAGATCGATCTTGTTGATCAGAAGCACATCGGCGAAGGCAATCTGCGCCATGGCTTCCTCGCTGTCATCCAGGTGCAGCTCCGCATGCTTGGCGTCGACCATGGTGATGACGCCGTCCAGGTCGAAAGAGTCCCGGGTATCGTCGTCGACAAAGAACGTTTGCGCCACCGGGCCCGGGTCGGCCAGGCCGGTGGTCTCCACCAGGATCCGGTCGAACTTGTCGCGCCGCTTGGCCAGGTTGCCGAGGATCCGGATCAGATCGCCCCGCACGGTGCAGCAGATGCAACCGTTGTTCATTTCGAAGATCTCTTCGTCGGCGTTGATGACCAGATCCTGATCAACGCCGATCTCGCCGAACTCGTTTTCGATCACAGCGATACGCTGACCGTGGTTCTCGGTCAGGATGCGGTTCAGCAAGGTGGTCTTGCCGCTGCCGAGAAACCCGGTCAGCACGGTTACAGGGATAGTCTGGCCCATCTCAAGATCCCATCGTTTGCAAGTGCGCAAGGAAGCGCGAAACCGGAAGAACCGCGACGACATCCTGGTCCGTCGCAGAGGCTATGACGATCACCCGCCTTGCGGCGGCCCCCCGTCGGCCACGGAGGGCGGCGCCGGGCCATGCGGCAATGTCCGGACCGGCATCGGTACGGCACCGTCCGGGGGAGAGCGCACGCACGCCACTGTCTGCCGCTCGGTCAGTGCGACAGCGCTTGCGTAAGCGTCTCGGTGTTGTGGCGTATCATGTCGAGATAGGTCGACGCCGGACCGTCCGGCCCGGAAAGCGCGCCGGAGTACAGCTCCCCTCCGATGGATGCGCCGGTTTCTTCGGCGATCTGCTCCAGCAGACGCTGGTCCGAGAACGTCTCGACGAAGACGGCCTTGATTCCTTCTTCGCGTATCTGCCGGATCAGGGCGGCGACATTCGCGGCAGACGGCGCACTTTCGGTACTTATGCCGTGCGGTGCGACGAAATTCAGGCCATAGGTTTCAGAAAAGTACCCGAAGGCGTCATGGGCGGTGACAACGGTGCGCCTTTCCTCGGGCAACTCCGCGACCCTCATTCGAATCTCGGCGTCCAGCGCCTGGATTTCAGCTACGTAGGTGGCACGGTTCCCGTAGTAGGTCGATGCGTTGGCAGGATCGGTCTTGGCCAGCGCCGCAGTGATGTTGTCGACATAGATGACCGCGTTGGCGAGGTCGTGCCAGGCATGCGGGTCGAAAGCGCCGTGGTCGTGTGCATCAGCGTGCTCGTCGTCGTGATCGTCCTTGGCGGCGTGGTCATCGTCCTCGCCGTGGTCGTCGTCGTCACCGTCAAGCCTGATGGGCTCGATCCCGTCCGTGGCCACCACGCGGAGGCCGTCAAAATCCGACGCCTCGACCAGCCGGTCCAGCCAGCCTTCGAACGCGAGACCGTTGACCACGAGAACATCGGCCTGGCTCACGGCTCGCGCATCCGCCGGAACAGGCTGGTAGACGTGGGCGTCGCCGTCCGCTCCCACCAGCGTCGTGACGGCGACCCGGTCACCGCCGATGCGTTTGACCATGTCTCCCAGTATGGAGAAGGTGGCAACGACCGGGACAGGGACTTCGGCGGACCATGCGGAGGCTGGGGCGGCCAACGAAAGACCGATGAGGGTCGTTGCCGAGATCAGCAGACTTCTGCGGCTGGTCACTGTGAGATCCTTTCACGCATTGATACGGTGACGAACGACCGACGCAACAAGGCTGCCCAGCGGCCCGACCGTCAGGGATATTCCGTAGACGACCCCTGCCACGAGAATGACCGCCGGTCCCGACGGCAACCCGAAATAATAGGAGGCAAGAAGACCGCAGACGCTCGAAGCGATCGCGATGATGACCGCGGCTACGATCAGACCTCCGATACTCGTGGCCCAGAAGCGTGCTGCCGCGGCCGGAAGGATCATGATGCCGACGGCCATCAACGTGCCGAGCGCATGAAAGCCGCCAACAAGGTTCATGACGACGAGCGCGAGGAAGGTGAAGTGCGTCACGGCGCTCAGTCCGCTGACCGCGCGCAGGAACTGCGGGTCCGCACATTCGAGAACGAGCAGGCGGAAAATCAACGCGACCGCAATCAGCGTAATGCTCGCGATGCTGCACAGCAGGATCAGTGCCGCGTTGTCGAGCGCGAGCACGGTGCCGAACAGAACGTGCATCAGGTCGACGTTGCTGCCGCGGGTGGACACGATCAGCACGCCGATGGCCAGCGAGATCAGGTAGAAGGCGGCAAGGCTCGCATCCTCGCGCAGCGCCGTGACGCGGGCAACGAAACCCGAAAGCAGGGCCACCGCCATACCGGCGACAAGACCGCCTATCGTCATGGCCCCGAGCGAGAAACCGGCGATGAGGAACCCGACCGCGGCCCCAGGCAGGATCGCGTGCGCCATCGCATCCCCGGCGAGGCTCATCCGGCGCAACAGCAGAAAGACGCCCACGGGCGTTCCGCCTACCGAAATCGCGATGCAGCCCATCAGCGCCCGGCGCATGAAACCGAATTCGGCAAACGGCTGAAACAGGAGCTCCCACATCAGGCGGGCCTTCCGCAGTCGTGAGGCGGGCCGACACAGGCCTCGCACATCTGGCGGGCACGAAACTGGTTCGCGGCCGTCAGCACCTTCGCCGTGGGTCCGTGCGCCACGAGGTCGCGCGCCAGCATCAGCGTCTCGGGAAAGTGTGCCCGCACGGCCCCCGCATCGTGCAGAACGGCGATCACCGTACGACCCTCGCCGTGCCACCGTTGCACCACACCCAGGAGATCGACCATGGTCTTTGGATCGATGGCCGTAAAAGGTTCGTCGAGCAGCACCAGCTGCGCGTCCTGAAGCAGGAGCCGAGCAAAGAGGGCCCGCTGAAACTGCCCGCCCGACAGCGAGCCTATCGGGCGGGACTCGAACCCGGTGAGCCCGACTGCCGAAATGGCCTCTTCGACCCGCGCATGATGTGCGGCGCGCAGTCCGAAAAAGCCGCCGATCTCGCTCCACAGACCCACCGCCACCAGATCACAGACAGAGATCGGGAACGACCGGTCAATGTCGGACTGCTGCGGCAGGTAGGCGATATTGTCCCGCGTGCAGGTTCCGAAACGGACCTGACCGGCAAGTGGACGCAGGACACCCGTCACCCCTTTCAGCAGCGTCGACTTGCCCGCGCCGTTGGGCCCCACGACGGCGGTCAGGCTGCCGTCGGCGACTTCGCCGTCGAGTCGGTGTACCGCCGGATGATGACCGTAGCCCAGGGTCAGGTTTTCAAATGCCAATGCGTAGGTCATGGGTTCCCTAGCGTTGACGTCGCCCAGAAGAACATGGCCCAGAGCGACATCACTATCAGTATCGCCGCGGCGAGCCTCGGGCCGACTCCGATGATCAGCGCCCCGCGTACCGCGCTCCGCCCGGCCTTCATGTCGAGGCCTCGTCCGACCCGCAACCTACGCACGGACCATGGACCCCGAACACCTGGCGAGGCGGTGCGAGCTGCCCGTTGTCACCGCGCACGAGGTCACGCGCGGGATGCGCTGACATCAGAATGCCGCTCTGCCGCATGCCGGCAACGACATCCTCCAGCATGTTGGGTCCTCGCAGCGTCACGCACACCTCGAATTCAGCCCCGCAGCCAGAAGGTTGCAGCTGTTATATTGTAACGCTTGTACCCGACAATGGTTCCAAGGTCCACACGTGTCGACGCTCACGCCCGGTGAGTTCGGGAATCGGCGGTCCTGTCTTCCCTGGCTGCCCTCATCGCGGGCTTTCCCCGAATGTCCGCAGGCGTCGTGAACCGGACAACCGGGCGGGCAGGCGTCAGATCCTGGCCCGGGGCAAGCGGTATCCGGAGCTGACAGGCAGCCCCGGCAAGGACCAGGACCGGGCCGGAGAACGCAGGTCTGCCATCCGGACAACCTTGCCGGACAGCGGCATCTGTCATATCAGGTAGGTTCGATCAGGCGTCGGTCTAATGGACGAGCGACCGCTTTGCGACGGAGCGGATGCCGGTCCGGACACGACAAACCCCGAATTTGGCCACACACCTGCACCAGTCATGCTCAGATTTGTCCCTGAAGTTGCCCGAGCAAAGGTACCCGCACTCGTAGCCTGCGGGATCAATGCCCGTGCACGGACCGAAATGATCGAGCGTTCGCTTGAAGGAGGCGGCGCCCGCTGGGCAGTGATAAGCAACGAAGTTGAAGGCCCTGCGTTCGCCGCGGCGGCGACCGAGCGCGTTGCCGGGCAAATGGTGCCGCATGCCATCGGGTGCCTGTGCTGTGTGACGCGTTCCGGGCTGGTCAGCAGCCTGCGCCGTCTCTTCGCCCGACGGGCACAGGGAGAAGTCGAATTCGACCGGGTGCTGATCGAAACCCTGGCCGACACCGATCCGGCCCCGGTCATGCAAACCCTGCTGAACAATGCCCTGGTTACCGAGTACTTTTGCCTTGACAGCGTCATTGCGGTCGTGGCCGGGGACGACGGTCCGGGCGCACTGGCAGGGTCACACCACGGCTGCAAGCAGCTTGCCATCGCGGACCGTGTGGTGCTCGACCGGGCGTCGCCCGTCGCGCCGGAGACATGTGCCTGGGTGCGGGCCCTGAACCCCGTTGCCGAGCTGGTGCCGTTCGACCGGCCGGGTCTTGCGGAAGCGCTGGTCGGGGCGGGTCTGGAAACACGCCTGATGGAGGGCGACCTGGGCGGGTGGCTGGGGTCGCCGCACTACCGCGGCAGCGATGAGCTCGGGAACGGTCTGCACGGGTTCGCGATCGAGTTTCCGCAGGCGCTCGAATGGGAAGCGCTGCACGGCTGGCTGAATGCGGGTACGCAGACCAACGGGGACGTCATGTACCGCACGAAGGGCGCGATCAGGATCAGGAACCTTGACGGACTGGTGATCATCAACGGCGTCCAGCACGTCTACCAGCCTCCCCAGCGGTTGCCGGAGCTCGACCTTGATTGCTCCCGGTTCATGTTCATCACCTCCGATCTCGACCGTGCCGCAGTCGAGGACAGCCTGCGCATTGACTTGCCCCAGTTCCAGCGCCTGAGCGAGGACCGGGCGGTCCGGCAGGCCCGGGCCGCCAGCGACCCGTCGATACCGCTCTAGCGGATTGACGCGTACGGAACCGGAAACCGTACCGCGTCTGTCGCACCGGCTGCGTTTTCGATCAGGATGCACAACCCGGTGGTCACGATCGGGACCTGGCAACCGGAGTCCGGCAAGGGTGATCCGGATGGCGGAGAAAACGCCGTCGGCAACGCGCTGAACGACAGGGGCCACAAAGTGACATTTCTCGATGGCGCAGCGCTTCGGGCCGCCTGGAAGTGTTGCAAATGGCAAAATGCCCGGGATCGGCTGAGTGCCGGGCAAAAGAAGGAACCGACAAAACGCGATTTTTGGTTGGCCTGACTCCTGACGAGGAGGACTGCCCTGGCGTCACCTGCCGCGGTTCCGGTCAGGCCGGGACCAGTCGGTACCGAAGCCTGACGAGGGACTTCGATTCCACCGGACACGTGCCCACGCATGAACGGGGATGGCCGCAGACCTGTTCCCGGTGCGCGGCCACGCGTGTGGGCAGGCAATGACACGAGCGTCAGTTCTTTGCCCGATGATCAAGGTGCCCGGGACTCCGGGCGTCGTTGACCTTGTCACCTGCTTGCGGCAAGCATGCCACGATGGTGAGGGGAGAGACGATGACTGACAGCGCCGAGACAATCGTGATCTATCCCCCGGTCCGCGCGGACTGGCTTGCCCTGCGCGAAGAGGAGGTGCTCGACCCGGATCTTCCGATCGTCGATGCGCACCATCACCTGTGGGAGCGGGAGAGCTCGGTCTACATGATCGATGATCTCGCACATGACCTCGGCAGCGGTCACAGGATCGTTGCAACGGTCTACGTCCAGTGCCGCTCGATGTACCGCGAGCATGGTCCCGGCGAGTTCGCGCCGGTCGGCGAGACCGAATTCACACGCGGCGTGGCCGAGAACACCGCGGACGGGGCCTTGGGCAGGTTCGGGATCTGCGCCGGGATCGTCGGCCATGCCAACATGATGCTGGGCGACCGGGTACGCCCGGTGCTGGAAGCCCACTGCGACGCCGGCGGCGGACGGTTCCGCGGGATCCGTCACATCACCGCATGGGACAGCGACCCGAGGCTGCTGACCCCGGGCTATCCGGTCGAGGCGAGCATGCTCGCCGATGATCGCTTCCGGGAGGGATTCGCACATCTCGCTCCGCTCGGGCTCAGTTTCGACGTCTGGATCTACCATCCGCAGATCGCGGAAGTTGCGGCACTCGCGCGCGCCTTTCCCGAAACAACCATCATCCTCGACCACTGTGGCGGTCCGCTCGGGATCGGCCACTTCGCCGGGCGTCGCGACGAGGTATTCCCGGACTGGTCGGCGGCGATCAGGGATCTCGCAACCTGCCCCAATGTCGTGGTGAAGACCGGTGGGCTGGCCATGGGCTCCTGCGGTCACGGCTTCCATACCGAGCCAATGCCACCCGATTCCAGCCGCCTTGCCGACGCATGGCGTCCGTGGATCGAAACCTGTATCGAGGCCTTCGGCGCCCGGCGCTGCATGTTCGAGAGCAATTTTCCGGTCGACAAGGGATCCTGCAGCTATCGTGCCTGCTGGAATGCGTTCAAGAAGCTGGCGTCGGGCGTCAGCTCGACCGAACGCTCCGACCTGTTTGCCGGGACGGCGGCGAGGACGTACCGTATCGACGCGACGACGTGAACCAGCCGGAAACCGCACGATGGTAATCGCACGCGAGCCCGTATTCGCATTCGACAACAGTTACGCAGCCCTGCCGCAGCGGTTCTTCGCCCGACTGCCGCCGACTCCGGTTTCCGGGGCCCGCGCACTCGTGCTGAACGACGCCCTCGCCCGCGAACTCGGTCTCGATCCTTCCCGTCTCGGCGACAGGGCGACCGTCGACATCCTCTCGGGCAACCGGGTGCCGGCAGGTGCCGCCCCGCTTGCCATGGCCTATGCCGGACATCAGTTCGGAAGCTGGGTGCCGCAGCTCGGTGACGGACGGGCAATCCTGCTCGGCGAGATCCGCCTCCCCGACGGCACCCGACGCGACATCCAGCTGAAGGGCGCCGGCCGCACCCCGTTCTCGCGCATGGGTGACGGACGAGCGGCACTCGGGCCGGTGCTGCGCGAGTACATCATAAGCGAGGCGATGGCAGCGCTCGGCATCCCGACCACCCGTTCCCTGGCCGTGGTTGCGACCGGGGAACCGGTGTACCGCGAACGCACCCTGCCCGGCGGCATCCTCACCCGGGTTGCACGCAGCCACATCCGCGTCGGTACCTTCCAGTTCCTCGCCGCCCGTGACGACACCGACGGCCTGCGCCTTCTCGCCGACCATGTGATCGATCGCCAGGTGCCGGACGCACGCGGAAGCGCGTCTCCCTACCGGGTCCTCCTCGAGACGGTTGTCACCCTCCAGGCCCGACTGATCGCATCGTGGATGCACGTGGGCTTCATCCACGGCGTCATGAATACCGACAACATGTCGATCTCCGGCGAGACCATCGACTACGGTCCATGCGCCTTCATGGACGGGTATGACCCGCGCCAGGTCTACAGTTCGATCGACCATGCGGGCCGCTATGCCTACGGCAACCAGCCGGCGATCGGGCACTGGAACCTCGCGTGTCTCGCGCGCGCGTTGCTGCCGTTGCTGGCGGACACCGAGGATGCGGCAATGACCATTGCCCGGGAGGTGATCGACGGCTATCCGGACCAGTTCCGGAATGCATACCTGGCCGGGCTCGCGGCCAAGCTCGGTCTCGCCCGGTCCCGGCCCGGCGACGACAAGCTCGCCCAGGACCTGCTGGGGTGCATGGCCGGGAGCGGCGCCGACCACACGCTCACGTTCCGCCGACTTTCCGCACTCGATATCGAACCTGATCATCGCGACACGGACCTGTTCGCGCTGTTCGCCGACCCCGACCGGTGCTCGGCGTGGTTGGCAAGCTGGCGGGCACGCCTGGCACACGAACAGCGCGGGGATACCGCCCGCCGGGCGGCGATGCGCATGGTCAACCCATCCTGCATTCCACGCAATCACCTGGTGGAACAGGCGCTCGAGGCCGCTGTCGAGCACGATGACACAGGACCGTTTCACGCCTTGCTGTCCGTTCTCACCGCCCCGTTCGACGAGCGTGCTCCAAACGACCGCTACACCCGCCCGCCGCAGCCGGATGAGGTGGTCCAGGCAACTTTCTGCGGCACCTGACCCGGAAGAGGAGAAACCGACATGTCGATAACCCGCATTGACCGCACGTCACCGCCCGGACCGATGATGAGCCGGTGCGTGATCCGCGGCGACATGGTCTATCTTGCAGGGCTGACGGCGCGTGACCGCAGCGCCGACATTACCGGTCAGACCCGGCAGATCCTGGACCAGATCGACCACTACCTGGCACAGGCCGGCACCGACAAGTCGAACCTTCTGCAGGCCAACCTGTGGATCACCGACATGGCGAACTTCAGTTCGATGAACGCGGTGTGGAACGACTGGGTCGACCCGGAGAACCCGCCGGCCCGCGCCTGTGTCAAGGCGGACCTCGCGGTTCCCGAACTTCTGGTCGAAATCATGGTGACCGCCTGCAGGTAGCCGGCGAACTCCCCGGGTGACCGGCGATCGAGCATGCCGGTCACCCGGACCGATCCTCCAGTTCCGCGATCGCCATGGCCAGGTGGTAGAGGCTGCTTGCCGGCATGGTCCGGTCGACCGGAGCCCAGTCGGGCCCGAACCGTTCCGTCCAGCGGCCATCCGTCGTGACGTAGCGTTCCGCAACCAGCCGAACCGCCTGGTCCAGGTCGGGACCCCGGGCAGGTGCAGGGTTCACCACGAGCGCCTTGACGAGCTCGCAGGCCGGCCAGAGCCGTCTGGTGGCCACCAGGACGCGACCGGTCCCGGCGTCGGACTCGTCGAACACGCCACCTGCCGTCCGATCCCACCCCAGCTCGAGGCCGCGCTCCAGCACCGGGACCGCGGCCCGCGATGAGCGCTCGTCACCGAGCAGTCTCGCCGAGCGCTCCAGCAGCCAGGCCCATTCGAAATGATGCCCCGCCTCGACGCGCACGCCCCTGTTCGCGACCGGGGTGAAGCCGGCGTCGAGATATTCGCGGACCACGTGCCGCGACCGGTCCAGGAAGCCCCGGTGAAACAGTCCGAGAAGCCGTGACGCCAGCGTGCGCCAGCGCGCGTCGCCATCGGCCTCGAGAAGCGCGAGCGCGGCCTCCAGAAGGTGCATGTGCGGGTTCTGCTCGCGCAGGCCCGGGTTGCGGTCGTCGAATCGCTCTGACATGCGTTCGGCGAAAGAGCCGTCCGGGCGCGAGAACCGCTCTTCGAGCAGGTCGGCGGTCTCGTCGATCCAGCGGCGCGCATCGGACCGGCCCAGGGCGGCAAGGTAGCTCGAGAGCCCGAACAGGACAAAGGCGTGATCGTAGAGACGCTTGTCGCCGTCAACCACCGCACCGGCTTGATCGATCCGCGCGAACCAGCCGCCCCGCTCGCGGTCGTGGAAGTGGCGGACCATGTAGTCGAACACCCGGTCCGCATGCTCGGCAAACGCTTGCGAACCGGTGCGGTGTGCCCAGGCGGAGAACACGTGGAGCTGGCGTGCATGGACCATGACACGCCGGTACGGGGCCGCAAGCGGCTGCCCGTCGGCATCAAGCCGTTCGACGTGACCGCCACGCTGCCAGTCCCAGCCTGCCCGCAGGACCATGGGCAGGGTTTGCCCGGCAAACCGGGCCGTCAGCGCACGGCCCGGACCGGACTGACCGGACACGGCGTCCGACCGGCGTCAGACGGTCCCGCGGTCCACGTTCACGCAGACAAGGTTCGGGCCGGCGGTGTTGGCGAACGCCGCCTCGAGCGCGGGCACGAGGTCCGCATGCTGCGCAACCCGGCACGCCGGCACACCCAGGGAGCGGGCCAGGCCGACGAAGTCCACGTCCGGCTCCTTGAAGTCCATGCCGATGAACTGCTCGTTGCCGTGGAACGAGCGCAGCCGTTCCTTGATGATCCGGTAACCGCCGTTGTCGCAGATCACGAAGGTAACCTGGAGCTTCTGGTTGGCGGCGGTCCACAGCGCCTGTATCGAGTACATCGAGCTGCCGTCACCGATGATGGCGACCACCGGACGTTCCGGGTAGGCCGCCTGCACGCCGCAGGCCGCCGGCACTCCCCAGCCGATGCCACCGCTTGCCATTCCCACCAGCGATACCGGATCGCGGTAGGGAAGCAGGGATGTCAGCGCCCTCGTGCTGATGATCCCCTCGTCCACCACGATTGCCTCGTCGGGCATGGTCTCGACGACGGTCTTCACCATCCAGGACGGATCGATCACTCCACCGCCATTCGCCTCGCGGTCGAGCCGTTCCGCCAGACGCTCTCGCTGTGCCGTCCAGTTTTTCTCCCCGATTTCCGCCAGCCTGCGCTGCGCCAGTCCGGGCTCCACGAGCGCCGAGATGCGCGGCGTGAGCGCCTCCAGCGTCAGGCGGAGGTCCGCCCGGACCGCGAGTTCGGTCGGGAAGTTCTTTCCCATCTCCCAGTCGCGCTGGCCAATCTGCACCACCGGCATGCCGTCGGGCAGCGGCTCGACCGGCGCCCAGACCGACATACGCAGCAGATCGGCACCGAGCACGACCAGCAGGTCGTACGGAGCAAGCGTGTCGCGCACCTGTTTCTGGTCACGGGTGAGCGCTCCCATGAAGGCCGGGTGGGCGGAGAGGAAATGCGCGCCGTAGGGCACGGTCTGCTGGTAGACCGGCGCACCGAGCGCGCTCGCGAACGCTGCTGCCTCGTCGAGCGCGCGGTCGCCCGCGACCTCGTGTCCGGCAATGATGACCGGATTGCGCGCCCGGGCCATGCGACCGGCAAGCCGGTCCAGCGTCGCCTCGTCGGGCCTGACCGCGGTGAGCACCCGGGTCGGTGCTCCGAGTTCGAGCGCGGTCTCCTCGTTCAGGATGTCGCCCGGCAGAGAGATGAAGACCGGTCCCATGGGAGGCGTCAGCGCGATCTTGGCGGCCCGGCGCACGATTCGCGGAAGGTCCTCGAGGCGGGTGACCTCGACTGCCCACTTCACCAGCGGCTGGGCGATCGGCACCAGCGGATCGTACAGCAGCGGCTCGGTCAGACCGTGACCCTGCTCCTGCTGGCCGGCGGTGATGATGATCGGCGTGTTGGCGAACTTGGCAGCGTAGATCGCTCCCATGGCATTGCCGAGGCCGGGAGCCACGTGCACGTTGCAGGCCGACAGCCTGCCCGAGGCCCGCGAGTAGCCTTCCGCCATGTAGACCACGAGGGATTCCTGCATGCTCATCATGTAGGTCATGTCAGGGTGTTCGGTCAGCGCGTCCATGATCGGCAGCTCGGTGGTGCCGGGGTTGCCGAACATGTGGGTGACACCCTCGTCCTTCAGCAACGAGATGAAGGCGGAACGGCCGGTGATGCTGTTGACACTCATCTGTTGCTCCCGGAGTATCCTGTGGTCAGGCGGCATCATACGCGAACACCGGTCGAGGTGAACCACGTCCGGGACAACGAGCGCGCGTACACACAGCAAGGCCGCCGCATTCAGCAAACAAGCGTCTACGAGAGAAGAAAGGACACAGCATGAGGACCTGTCTCATCCCGGCGGTCGGAGCGGCCCTGTTCGCTTTCGCGCTGTCAGCACCCGGACACGCACAGCAGAAGTTCGTCTCGATTGGCACCGGTGGCGTGACCGGCGTGTACTATCCGACCGGCGGAGCGATCTGCCGTCTGGTCAACCGTGACCGCAAGACCCACGGCATCAGGTGTTCCGCCGAATCCACCGGCGGGTCGATCTACAACATCAATACCGTGCGCGCCGGCGAGCTCGAGTTCGGCGTCGCCCAGTCGGACTGGCAGTACCATGCCTACCATGGCACGTCGAAGTTCGCCGACCAGGGCAAGTTCGAGAAGCTGCGGGCAGTGTTCTCGGTCCATCCGGAACCGATCACGATCATCGCACGCGATGATTCCGGCATCTCCAACATCACCGATTTCCCCGGCAGCCGGGTGAACATCGGCAACCCGGGCTCCGGCACGCTCGGAACCTACGAGGTGATCGAGGAGGCCATGGGCTGGTCGCGCGACGATCTGAAGCTCGCGGCACAGATGAAGTCGGCCGAAACCGGCCAGGCACTGTGCGACGGCAAGATCGATGCCTATTTCTGGCTGGTCGGACATCCCTCCGCGCTGACCCAGGAAACCCTCGCCTCCTGCTCGGCTCACCTGGTCAACGCACAGAGCCCGGAGATCGACAAGCTGGTCGCCGAGCGTCCGTACTACCGCACGGCCCGGATACCTGCCGGCATGTACAACAACGCCGAGGAGGTGAAGACCTTCGGCGTGGGCGCCACGTTCGTGTCGTCGGCCGATGTTCCCGAAGAGGTTGTCTACATCGTGGTCAAGGCCGTGTTCGACAACTTTGACGCGTTCCGGAAGCTGCATCCCGCCTTCGCCAACCTGCGCGAGAGCGAAATGATCAGCGATTCCCTGTCCGCGCCCCTGCACCCGGGTGCGGAGAAATACTACAAGGAACGCGGCTGGATGAACTGACCGCCGCGGTCGGGACCGATAGCGGGCCGGTAACCCCGGCCCGCCAACCCCGGGGGTCATCCTGATGACCGATGCCACCACGCGATCGAGCGAGGCTGCGAACCTTGCGGCATCCGTGGATACCGGGGGCCGTGCACCGACCGGATGGCAGCGACTGCTGATCCCGGTGCTTGCCTTCGTCTGGTCGCTGTTTCAGCTCTACAACGGATCTACCCTGCCGTTCGATCTTGCCGAATGGACCGGACTCGGCTTCTTCGTGGTCACCGACGCAAAGGCGCGGCTGATCCACCTGTCCTTTGCCGGCCTGCTCGGCGCCTTCGCCTTCCCGCTCACCAGGCGCAGTCCGCGTAATCGCATCCCGATCCACGACTGGGTGCTCGGCCTGCTGCTGGTCGCATCCTGTCTCTACCTGATCGTCAACTATTCCAACATCGCCAACCGCGCCGGGTTGCCGACCACGACCGACCTGGTCGTCTCCACCATCGGCATGGCCGTGCTGCTCCTGTCGGTCTACCGCGCCCTTGGCCTGCCGCTGGTCGTCATCACCTCGGTGTTTCTCGCCTATGTCTTCTTCGGCGACGCCCGCTGGCTGCCTGACGCGATCCAGTGGAAGGGTGCGTCCTATGGCAAGGCCATGTGGCACTTCTGGATGCAGAACGAGGGCGTGTTCGGCGTGGCGCTCGGCGTGTCGGCCTCCATGATCTTCCTGTTCGTGCTGTTCGGCGCCATCCTCGAGAAGGCCGGCGCCGGCAACTACTTCATCAAGCTCGCCTTTGCGCTGCTCGGACATTTTCGCGGCGGACCGGCCAAGGCGGCGGTGGTCGCGTCGGCCCTGAGCGGACTGTATTCCGGCTCGTCGATCGCAAACACGGTCACGACCGGGACCTTCACCATCCCGCTGATGAAGCGGACCGGTCTCAGCGCCGAGAAGGCCGGCGCCGTCGAGGTCGCATCCTCGAGCAACGGACAGCTGACGCCACCGGTCATGGGAGCGGCCGCTTTCCTGATTGCCGAGTTCACCGGTGTTCCCTACACCGACCTGCTGCGCCACGCCGCGGTGCCGGCGCTGGTGAGCTACATCGCACTTGTCTACATCGTGCATCTCGAGGCGCTGAAGCTGCAGCTGCGTGGCCTGCCGCGGCCGCCCGCCGTGCTGACCGCGGCCCGAAAGGCGATTGGCTTTCTGACCGGGTTCATTGTCATCGGGCTGATGTTTGCGGTGGTCTACTTCGTGGTGAACCTGGTCGGTGACGCGATGCCCGATCTGTCACTGCCGACGGTCGCCGCGATCGTGCTCTTCGCCTACCTGGTGCTGGTCCGCATCGCGGCCCGCCATCCCGATCTCGAGGTCGACGACCCGGACGCGCCGATCGAGGCCCTGCCACGCGCCAGCGATGTCGCGGTGACCGGTCTCTACTTCTTCCTGCCCATCATCGTGCTGATCTGGTGCATCCTGCCAACGCCGGACAAACTGTCGCCGCGGCTGGCCGCGTTCTGGGCCGTACTGCTGATGACTGTCATCGCGCTCACGCACAATCCTCTGAAGTCGTTCTTCCGCGGCGAGGGTTCCCACGCGGCCGCGTTCCGCCGCAGCCTGCTGGAATGGCGCGACGGCATGATCGCCGGCGCCCGCAACATGATCGGGATCGCGATCGCGACCGGCGCCTCGGGGATCATCATCGGCACGGTCTCGCTCACCGGGGCCCACCAGGTGGTCGGAGCCTTCATCGAGGCGCTGTCGGGCGGCAACCTGATGCTGATGCTGATCCTGGTCGCGGTGATGAGCCTCGTCCTCGGCATGGGACTGCCGACCACGGCGAACTACATCGTGGTCTCGTCCCTGATGGCGCCGGTGATCGTCGCGCTCGGAGCCAAGAGCGGGCTGATCGTCCCGCTGGTCGCCGTGCACCTGTTCGTCTTCTACTTCGGCATCCTTGCCGACGACACACCGCCGGTCGGGCTCGCGGCCTTCGCCGCCGCCGCCATCTCGCGCGGCGACCCGATCAAGACCGGCGTGCAGGGGTTCATGTACGACATACGCACCGCCCTGCTGCCGTTCCTGTTCATCTTCAACACCGACCTGCTGCTGATTGACGTCACCCTGGCCAAGGCGGTGATCGTGTTCATTGTCGCGGTCATTGCCATGATGCTGTTTGCTGCCGCGACCCAGGGGTATTTCTTTGCCCGCAACCGGTACTGGGAAACCGCCGCACTGCTGCTCATCGCCTTCACCCTGTTCCGACCGGGCTACTGGCTCGATCAGGTTACGCCCGAGTTCGACCAGCGGCCGGGGACGGAGTTCACGAGCCTGGTCGAGGCGCAATCACCCGGCGGCGACCTGCTGATCACGGTCACCGGTCCGAACTTCAACAACCCCGACCAGGTCGATACCGTGACGCTCACCGTGCCTATCGGCCAGGGCGCCGGGGCGGAGGAACGGCTTACCCGGACCGGCCTGCTGTACTTCGCTGAGGACGAACGGATGGTGATGGAGGAACCGCTGCCGGGCAGCAGCTTCGAGTCCCTGTCACGCGAGTTCGACTTCTATAGCGATACCCCGGTGATCATCAGCGCGGTGAAGTTGCCCAACGACCGGATGCCGAAGGAGGTGTTCTACGCGCCGGCCGCGCTGCTTCTGCTGCTGGTGATCCTGCTGCAGCGCCGCCGCAGCACCCAGCCCGCGTTCTGACCGTCGCCGCCATCCACACGGACCCCGGGGCAAGACACGCGCGCGTCGATGCGGTCCCGGCGGGCGCGGACCGGACGGCGCGGTGCGTGCGGGCCGGCTCCCGGAACCGGACTTAAGCTGGGGCATTTCGTGGTCGAATCTCGTAACTCGTTGGAATCATTGATGAATACACCCTTTAGTTGATGGCGTGGAAGTCAAAGTCTGAAGTCAGTCATCAAATCCAATACAGAATTCTTCAATATTTGCTCGACCACCGGCAGCGTCTGGCAACGCATTACCATTTTCGAGCGTCGACGCCAATTCGAAGCCGCCATCCGGTGGCAACGGTGAGGTCGGTCAAGATCGTGACGTTTGTGTTGGCGAGTAGGCCGCTGTAGGCCAATGCCAAACTCCGATAGCAAGGAATTCCGCGGAGGTGATGGTGACGGTCCTGCACGAAATCGTCGACTGGTCTAAGGACCGGTACCCTTGGCAGCGCGATGCGTTGAGACGCCTCGCTGTCAGTGGCAGGCTATCGGATGAAGATGTCCAGGAGCTCGCGGAGATATGCAAGGCCGGGCATGGCCTCGCCGAGCCGCAGAACGTCGTTCCTCTTGCGCGGGAGCATGTTCCAGACCAGGCAGGAACGGAAGCCCCGGTTTCGCTTGATTCCATATTCCATCAGCGGGGGGTGAACGCCCTTGCGGAGAACCAAACCCTCGGCTTCTCTCCTAGTCTAACCGTCGTCTATGGGGACAACGCTGCGGGAAAGACCGGGTATATCCGAATTCTCAAGAGCGCGTGCAGGGCCCGTGGACAAGAACAGATCCTCGGCAACGTTGTTTCCGGGACCGCGCCGCATGCGCCGGTTGTGGCGATCAAGTACAGGGTTGGCTCCGAGGCCCGGACGCGGGAATGGGCAGGGCGTGGAGACGATGAGTTCATCTCTCGCGTGAGCGTGTTCGATACTCGGTGTGCGGCCGTCTACCTGACGGAGAAGACCGACGTCGCCTTCCGACCATTCGGACTCGACCTCTTCGACAAGCTGGTTCCGGCATGCAAGGCGATTCGCACGCAGCTTGAGAAGGAACAGCGCTCCCTTGCCTCCAACGAACTCGCCCATCTTCAGGCACAGGTCCCCGAGGGCACTGCTGTCGCGAAACTGCTGGCGAACATCAACTCCCTTACCAAGCCGGAGACGGTGCAGGAGCTCTCCCGCCTCTCGCCTGAGGAAGTGGCGCGCCTTGCGCTGCTGGAGCGATCGCTTCTCGACCTGAAGGCGAACAATCCGGAAAAGCTCCGCCGAGAGCTCGCGCTTCGCGCGGAGCGGGTTCGGACATTGGCTCGGCATGTCCACGCGGTCGAGACTGCCCTCTCCCCGGCTTCCGTGGAGGACGCACTTGCTGTACGCGAGAAAAGTCGCCGAATACGCGAACAGGCAACGAAGCTCCGTGATGGTGCATTCCCGCCTGGGGTGTTGGTAGGGACGGGCTCTGGATCATGGTCTTCGCTTTGGGAAGCCGCTCGCAGGTTTTCCGAGGAGCTCGCGTATATTGGGGAACCATTCCCGGCCGTGGGGGACGGTGCCCAATGTGTGCTCTGCCAGCAGGACCTGGATCAGGCTGCTCGGGACAGGCTCAAGGCATTCGAGGCGTTCGTCGTTTCAACCGCGGAGCGCGAACTCCGGGAGGCCCAGGGCGCCTTCATGGAACACCGGGATAAATTCACGGACCTTGAGGTGTTTTCTGAGCAGGTGAAGGAGACGCTTACGGAAATTCACATAGAGCACGAGGGCACGTCGCGCATCGTCGAAGCGGCGCTCATGGCCGCGGAGAGCCGTCGTGGGGCCATCGATCTCGCTTTGCGTGAAGACGGTGACGTTGCCGACGATTGTCCAGACTTGAAGCCGGTTGCGATCGAGGTTGACGCTATTGTGATTCAGTTGTCGGATCGGGTGGCGGCGCTCGAAACCAGCATCGATCCTGAGAAGCAAGAGAAGCTGAACGAGGAGGCGCAAGCGCTGCGCGCCCGCAAAGTGCTCTCCGAACACGAGGAGATTGTCCTCGCCGAAATAGAGCGTAAGCGGAAGCACGCCGCTTATGAGCTGTGCCTTCGAGAAACGAGGACAAACGCGATCACGCACAAGAGCACCGTTCTCACTCGCAAGGTAGTCACCGAGGAGCTTAGGAAGGGATTTCGGCGCGAACTCTCCAGTCTTGGATTTCGGCATATCGAAGTCGAACTGGAGGAAGCCGGTGGGGCGGACGGGGTTCTTTACCACAAGCTGGTCCTTACACGTGCCCCGGGTGTCGAACTTCCACAAGTCGTCAGCGAAGGGGAACAGCGATGTCTGGCGATTGCGTCGTTCTTCGCGGAACTCGGTTCGGCGGACAATCGTTCTGCCATTGTGTTCGACGATCCGGTGTCCTCGCTGGATTACAGGTGGCGAGAGGGCGTTGCACGGCGCTTGGTCGAGGAAGCGAAGACCAGGCAGGTCATCGTGTTCACGCACGATGTCGTGTTCCTCCTTCTCCTCAAAGAGCTGGCCGAGGAAGAGGAGGTTGAGCAATCCGATCAGCATGTTCGTAACCTTGCGGGAGGCGCGGGAGTCTGCGCCGAGGAACTTCCATGGGTGGCTCTCAAGGTACGGAACCGGGTCAGCCACCTGAGGAAGCGGTTCCAGGACGCAGAAAAGCTCCATCGCAAAGGACATCAGGATGCCTATGAAAGGGAGGCAGTTGATATATACGGTTTTCTCAGGGAAGCATGGGAACGCGCACTGGAAGAAGTGCTGCTAGGCGGCGTTGTGGAGCGGTTCAGGGGTTCCGTGCAGACCCGGCAAGTCGCGTCGCTCGCGGACATCACCGACGACGACTGCAAAACCGTCTCGTCTGCGATGACGAAATGCTCAAGATGGCTCCGGGGACACGACGACGCACCGGCTGCCCGGGCCGAGGTGCCCGAACCTGCGGAGCTAAAGCAAGATATCGAGAAGCTGGACAAATTCCTCAGCCAAATCCGCAAGCGGCGAAAGTAATTGCGTCAGATGTTCCGCTTCCTCTGTGATCCGCCAAGGATCTCAAGAATAGCGACTGGCACGGATCCGACAGGCGAAACCACTGGCCCTTTGGCGGTTGCCAAGAAACTGCCACAAAAAGAACCTATCGTCTTCCCGAGCCGGCTCTTCTTTGAATCAGGATTCAAGTTAAACGGAAAGAGTTTGAGAAAATGAAATCAACTATTTTACAGTCACTGATTGCTCTTGCCCGTGCGCCAGATACAGAGACTAGGGAATGGCTTGAAGATGCTGAACAAAGTGTTTGGTTCCTAAGAGCCTGACTCGAAATTCCTTCAAGTTTGCCAAGCCCTAGCGAGCTTTCGTGTTGTGAGACGGATGTGGGCGACATTGATCCAAACTTCGCTGGAGGCGATGGATTTCTCCCAGTTTCTTGCCAGGCGTCGGCAACGCCCGAGCTATGCGAAGGTGCGTTCGACGACCCACCGTCGGGGGAGAACTTCGAAGTCTTTGGCGGTATCGGAGCGCTTGACGATTTCGAGCGTCCACTTTCCGATCCTGTCCAGTGCGCCGCGCAGTTTCGGTCCGGCATAGGCGGCATCGGCGAACAGGTGGCGCAGTCATGGGCAGGCATGGCGTATGGACTTCAGCACCGCCGTCGCGCCGTCGCGGTCCTGAATATCGGCTGCATGCACGACCAGTCCGAAGAGCATGCCGGTGGTGTCGACGATGGCGTGGCGCTTGGGACCCTTGATTTTCTTTCCGGCGTCATAACCGCCAACCCCGCCTGCCTCCGTGGCCTTTTACCGTCTGGCTGTCGATGACGCCGGCCGAGGGGCTGGCTTCGCGGCCCTCCCGTTCACGCGTCTGCATGGCCAGATGGAACCGGATCGTCTGCCACAGCCTGCTGTCGCGCCATTGGTAGAAATAGCGCTGCACCGTCGAGACCGGCGGGAAATCCTTCGCCAGCGGTCGCCATTGGCAGCTGGTCGAGGCCATATACAGCACCGCGTTCACAATCTTGCGCAGTTCGGTCTTGCGTGGTCGTCCGATCCGACAGGGGGGCGGCATGAAGGGCTCGATCAACGCCCAATCTCGATCGCTGGGGTCACTTGCGTAACGTGGGAAGTCGCGCCGATAATCTCGCCGGGCGGTTTCGTTCCAAGGCATGTGTGACTCCGTTCGGCTTCCAAACGAACTGAATCACAAACCCTTGAAACTGCTCAACTACTTTTGGGTCCGGCTCTAAGACAAGGGGACATTCTCAGTTGGCGATACTTGCCTCCGATTTGGGCGTCGGGCAAATTGGAGCGCCTCCGGCGAGGACGAAGAGAAGTCGCCTTTACTGATGCAGTAGAGGCGATTCGGCAGGAAGGAGACCCAGCTTCCGCGTCAATCGCCGGGGAGGGAGTGAATGATGCTGTTGTCTTGGCGGGTTGGCGGCGGACGGTTCGAGGGCGAAAGGAGGTTACAGGGCCGTGTACAGGATTCATGATGGGGTAAAGCGGGCGAAGGCGTCTCAGTTGGCGGGGCACAAGGAAATTCTGGCAACGGTGTTCACAGACTTCAGTGAAACGGTGTTGCTGGGCACTCGTATGGTTCGTATCGACGAATTGCGCACGGACCGATTGTCGTTTGCGATACACAACGGCGTCGATGTGTTGGGGTTTGCTGCTGCGATGGAAGACCGTACGCATAGGTGGGAGAGCATTTGTTCGGGTGCGGCCAACTCGGAGCTGCCCTTCCCTCCTATCTATGTCAGTGAATTAGACGAGGACGCATACGAATTGTTCAAAGACTGGATGTTGACGGTCGAGAATGTGCATGTGGAGGACGAACCGTCTCGATAGGCTGGATCGCAAGGGGGATTATATACGAAAGTCCCAAAGGCAGCCGAACTCGTGAGCCACGGTAGTGGGTCAGTTTGACTTTCGGGAGGGACGTCGCCGCACCGAGACATAGGGTGCCATTCGGATGCCCTTATCGACATTTATGGTGTAGCTCGGTGGGATACCGGAGAGCTGCACTATCTCTATAATTACTGCGTTGCGCGAGAGGCCCATCAGGTTTCGGCACTCTTCGATGTCACGAGCATATTCGATGCCGAAGAGTAGGGCGGCGATACTCTTTTCGCGGCGATGCAGATCAGCCAGCCGCGCAGCCAGTTCCCGTGCTGTCAAACGTCCGGATCGGTCACAACGCGCATGGGCTGGAGAGCGATTCGTGCCAGCTCTTCAGGCGTCGGCACGGTCCCATCCGCCCGGCGGATCGTCACCTCGTCCTCGATCTCGGCCTTGCTCGGCTGATACCGGGTCGACTTCACGCGAACCTCTGGCTTGTCCGTCATCGGTCTCTCCCCCGCTTGAGTAAGAAGTAAGTTATCGCCTATTGTCTCCTGATGCAACGTCCAGGGACCCGCTTTGTCGGGTCGCCCGCTGAATACAACAGCCCACTGACCCGGCATGGGGTAGCTCCCCGGCCTGGCGAATAGGCGGGGCTTCACGTAATCCCTGTGACGTTGCAACGGCCCGACACCATGTCGGGCTGGTTAGCTGCGTGCTCATGCGTGTGCCGAACCGGAGAACCGCAATGGACACCGCGACACCCGGACCACAGGAGAGCCCATACGTCCTGTACCCCCGCCATACCAATGGGACCCAAGAGGACACGTCGGGTGCGGATCTCGCATGGCAGTTGTAGTTGCAGCAGCCACGTTTTTTTTTCAGGCAGCCAGCGCCAGGGGGTGATTCAGGCTGGTGTTGTCGTTGGCCGGAGCGGCGTCCTCGCCGATCATGGCCTTCCAGGCGCTCTCGAAGCGGCCGGATTTGAGCAGGGCTCGGACGGTGAGCACGGCCTGCCCGCCCTGGATGCGCCATCGCATTCCGGAGCGCTTCATTCTCTGTGTAACAAGCACTTTATTTGCA
>MPMT01000029.1 GCA_002238645.1 Alphaproteobacteria bacterium bin52
GCCTTGCGCCGAACGGCTGGCATATCGCGTTCAGCCTCGCGATTGAACACGAGCCCCCGGCGAATATCGCGCCAGCCGTGGGCATCGACCGGGGCGTGGCCAACACGCTTTCGCTGTCCACGGGCGACCATATCCCGGTTCCGGCCAGTCTTGCGGATCTGGAGTGCAGGCAACGCAGGGCGCAACGCGTCCTGTCTCGCCGCAAACCTGGGTCCAGGCGATATGCCAGGGCCAGACGGCGCGTGGCGGTGCTGGCGGCGCGGCGCGCCCGTATCCGCCGCGATTGGCACCACCGGGCCAGCTTCGATCTCTCGCGGCGCTTCGGCACGGTCGTGATCGAAGGCCTGAACCCCCGGAACATGACCGGTTCCGCTCGTGGGACGATGGAGGAACCGGGGCGCACTGTTCGCCAGAAGGCCGGTCTGAACAGGTCGATCCTGAACCAGGGCTGGCACCTCCTTGAAACCCTGCTGGCCTACAAGCTGGAAGAACGCGGCGGAACGCTTGTGAAAGTGCCCGCCAACAACACCTCGCGCACATGCTTCGCGTGCGGCGCGGTGGACAGCCGGAGCCGCAAGAACCAAGCGAGCTTCGTCTGTACCACCTGTGGACATCGAGACCACGCGGACATCAATGCGGCAAAGGTCATCCTGCGTCGGAACACGGCGTCCATGCTCGTGGAGGAAAGGCATTGGCCCTCCGGTGAAGCGAGAACTATCGGTGGAGCGACAAGCCCTGCCGGAAATCTCAGGCCTTCAGGCCGGGGAAGATGTTAACCAGTACATCAACGCTTCGGCTCTTCGGTCCATGTTCAGACAGGCGCCCTGCCATGCCAATCAAGATTCCCGAGGATCTCCCGGCAACCGAGATCCTGGAAAAGGAAGGTGTTCTCCTGATCAGGGAACAGGACGCGATCCGCCAGGACATCCGGCCGATACGGATCGCCCTGCTCAACCTGATGCCGAAGAAGATCGAGACCGAGACCCAGATTGCCCGCCTGCTTGCCGGCTCGCCGCTGCAGATCGAGATGACCCTTGTCACGCCCACCGGTTGGCAGCCGCGCAACACGCCGCGCGAGCACATGCTGGACTTCTACCGGGAATTTGCCGAGATCAGGGACGAGAAGTTCGATGGACTGATCGTGACCGGGGCGCCGATCGAACAGCTGCCCTTCGAGGACGTCATGTATTGGCAGGAACTCTGCGAGATCTTCGACTGGTCGCGGCGGCACGTGCACGGGCTGTTCAACCTGTGCTGGGGTGCCCAGGCGGCGCTGCACCACTTCTACGGCATCCCGAAGTACCAGCTGCCGGAGAAACGGTTCGGCGTCTATCCGCACCGGGTGCGCCCGAGCCGGTCGCTGCTGACCCGCGGCCTTGACGACGTTACCGACATTCCGGTCTCGCGCCATACCGAGAACCGCATCGAGGACTTCGAGGCATTTCCCAATCTCGACGTCCTGATCGAGTCGGACGAGGCCGGACTGTGCCTGATCCATGACCGCGACCTCAGGCACGTGCACATGTTCAATCATCTCGAGTACGACTCGATGACCTTGCACGTCGAGTACCGCCGCGACCTCGACGCCAACCAGCCGATCAAGCCGCCGCGCTACTACTATCCCGACGACGATCCGGACCGCACGCCGGTCAACAGGTGGCGCACCGCCGGACACCTGCTGTTTTCCAACTGGATCAACCAGGTCTACCAGGTAACCCCGTTCGATATTTCCCGGATCGGCACCGACGTGGGCTGAGGTCAAGCTTCTTGACCTCGGGCCCCGGCACCCCGACACTGCTCCGACGCGCCCTCTGCACGGGATTTTGCCTTGCAGACGGGGCTGTGTACCTGCCGGAACGCCGGCCAGGAACCATCGAACGAGACGGTAGAGGGGGAGCCAAATGCCTACCGTAAACATGTCGGTGAACGGCAAACCGGCATCCGGAGAGGTCGAAGCCCGCACGCTGCTGGTACAGTTTCTGCGCGAGACCCTGCGGCTGACCGGTACCCATGTCGGCTGCGACACCAGCCAGTGCGGCGCCTGCGTCGTCCATGTCAACGGCTCGTCGGTGAAGAGCTGCACCATGCTGGCAGTGCAGGCGGACGGCGCCGAGGTCGTGACCATCGAGGGACTGGCAGACGGCGACAGCCTGAACCCGATGCAGGAGGCGTTCCGGAACAACCACGGGCTGCAATGCGGTTTCTGCACCCCTGGCATGGTCATGAGCGCGATGGATCTCGTCAATCGCAACCCGGGAGCCACCGAAGCCGAAATCCGGGAATGGCTGGAAGGAAACATCTGCCGCTGTACCGGCTATCACAACATCGTGAAGTCGATCCAGGAAGCGGCCGGAAACATGGGAGACTGACATGCCAGACGGAGCACAGGAAACCGGCATCGGCGCATCCGTCAGGCGGTTCGAGGACCAGCGCCTGCTCACCGGCAACGGGACCTATGTCGATGACATCAACCGGCCCGGCCAGACCTACGCCCATATCCTGCGAAGCCCGCATGCGCACGCCCGGATCGTCTCGATCGACACCTCGGCTGCGCTTGCAAGCCCCGGCGTGGTCGCCGTGTTTACCGGCGAGGACATGCAGGTCGGAGGTCTGCCCTGCGGGTGGCAGATCCACAGTCAGGACGGTTCCCCGATGCACGAGCCGCCGCATCCGGTGCTGGCGCAGGGCAAGGTTCGCCACGTCGGCGATCAGGTTGCGGTGGTGATCGCCGAGTCCGTTCACGAAGCCCGTGCCGGCGCCGAACTGATCGGCGTCGACTACGATGTGCTGCCCGCGGTAATGGACCTGAAGGCGGCTGCGGCCGGTGGCACGCTGCTGCACGAGGAGATCGGCACCAACGTCTGTTATGACTGGGGTCTCGGCGACGAGGCGGCGGTCGATGCCGCCCTCGCCGCCTCGGCTCACGTGACCGAGATCGACATCACCAACAACAGGCTGATCCCCAACGCGATCGAGCCCCGGGCGGCGATCGCGGAGTACAATGGCTCGACCAGAGAATACACCCTGTACACAACGACCCAGAATCCGCACGTGATCCGGCTGCTGATGGGAGCCTTCGTCCTGTCGCTGCCCGAGCACAAGCTGCGGGTGATCGCGCCGGATGTCGGCGGCGGTTTCGGTTCGAAGATCTTCCTCTACGCGGAGGAAACCATCATCACCTGGGCGTCTGCGCGGATCGGCCGGCCGATCAAGTGGACGGCGGAACGCTCCGAGAGCTTCATGACCGATGCGCACGGGCGCGATCACGTCACCCATGCCAGGCTCGGTCTGGACGCGGACGGCCGGTTCACCGCTCTGAAGGTGGAGACCCACGCCAACATGGGCGCCTACCTCTCGACCTTCGCGACCAGCGTTCCGACCTACCTGTACGCAACGCTGCTGGCCGGCGTCTACACCACCCCGATCATATTCGCCAACACCAGGGCGGTGTTCACCAGCACGGTCGTGGTCGATGCCTATCGCGGTGCCGGGCGGCCCGAGGCGACGTACCTGCTGGAGCGCATCGTCAACAAGGCGGCGCGCGAGACCGGCCGCGATCCGGTGCAACTGCGCCGGCAGAACATGATCCAGCCGGACGCCTTCCCCTATGCGACACCGGTGGCGCTGACCTATGACAGCGGCAACTACCAGGCGACGCTGGATAGCGCGGAACGGCTGGCCGATGTCGCAGGGTTCGCCGCGCGCAAGGCCGCGTCGGAGGCAGCCGGAAGGAAGCGCGGTCTCGGCTACTCGACCTACATCGAGGCGTGCGGCATCGCACCCTCGGCGGTCGCGGGCCAGCTCGGAGCGCGGGCGGGGCTGTTCGAGTCCGCCGAGGTCCGTGTCCACCCGACAGGCAGTGTCACCGTCTTCACCGGGACCCACAGCCACGGACAGGGACACGAGACCACCTTCGCACAGCTGGTTTCCGACCAGCTCGGCATTCCCATCGAGAGCGTCGAGATCAGCCACGGCGATACCGGCAATGTCCAATTCGGCATGGGGACCTACGGGTCACGCTCGCTGGCGGTCGGCGGGGAAGCGATCGTCCGCGCCACCAACAAGGTGATCGAGAAGGCCCGCAAGATCGCGGCCCATATCCTGGAGGCCTCGGCCGAGGATATCGAGTTTGCCGACGGGAGCTTCACGGTGGCCGGCACCGATCGCTCGATGGCGTTCGGTGAAGTGGCGCTTGCCGCCTACGTTCCGCACAACTTCCCGCACGACACGCTGGAACCGGGACTGGACGAGTCGGCCTTCTTCGATCCGGCCAATTTTACCTTTCCGGGCGGCACCCACATCTGCGAGGTGGAAGTTGACCCCGAGACAGGGGTGGTCGAGGTGAAGAACTTCACCGCGGTCGACGATGTCGGCAGGGTCATCAACCCGATGATCGTTGCCGGGCAGGTCCACGGCGGTGTCGCCCAGGGTATCGGCCAGGCGCTGCTCGAGGGGTGCGTGTTCGATTCCGAAGGCCAGCTGCTGACCGGGTCGTACATGGACTACACCATGCCCCGGGCCGACAACCTGCCGAGTTTCACGGTCGCAACGGAGACCACCCTGTGCGCCCATAACACGCTCGGGGTGAAGGGTGTCGGCGAGGTCGGAGCCATCGGGTCTCCGCCGGCGGTGATCAACGCGGTCGTGAACGCGCTTTCCGACCTCGGTGTGACCGACGTGAGCATGCCTGCGACATCGCAGACGGTGTGGCGGGCGATCCAGGATGCCAGGGCGTAGGAACGCTGTCAGCGCTGCATCGATCAACGGAGGACAGTGAACCATGCAAGACTTTTCCTATCGGAAGGCACAGAGCATCGCCGATGCCGTGGACGCAATGCGCGGTGCCGATGACGGTGCCTTCCTGGCGGGCGGGCAGACACTGCTGCCGACCATGAAACAGAGGCTGGCCGCGCCGAGCGACGTGGTGGACCTGTCGGGTATTGCCGAACTCACCGGCATCTCGGTTTCGGGTGACACCGTGACCGTCGGGGCGATGACCCCGCATGCGGCGGTTGCCGCATCGGGTGCCGTCAGGGATGCCATCCCGGCGCTCTGTGACCTGGCTGACGGTATCGGCGATCCGCAGGTGCGCAACATCGGGACCATCGGCGGGTCGATCGCCAACAACGATCCGGCGGCCGACTACCCGGCGGCCTGCGTGGCGCTCGGAGCCACCATCACCACCGACCGACGCGAGATCACGGCCGACGAGTTCTTCACCGGCCTGTTCGAGACCGCGCTCCAGGATGACGAGGTCATCGTCTCGGTTTCCTTCCCGAGGCCGCAGGCGGCCGCCTACATGAAGTTTCCGAATCCGGCGTCGCGGTACGCGCTGGTCGGAGTCTTCGTGGCACGGACAGGCGGCGGGGTCCGGGTGGCGGTGACCGGCGCCGGGGAAGACGGCGTATTCCGGGCCGGGGCAATGGAAGCGGCGCTGACATCCGCATTCTCGCCTGACTCGATCTCCGACGGCCAGGTCGGCGAGGACGGTCTCATGAGCGACATGCACGCCGGTGCCGACTACCGTGCCCACCTGGTGGCGGTCATGGCACGGCGTGCGGTGGCGGCTGCCGGGTAACGTCGACCTTTCGCGTGGACAGGCCGGGTCGCTCCAGGGCGGCCGGCCTTTCCCTGTTTCTAGTCGGACGCGAACCGGGCGTAGCTGGCGAGCGGCTCACGGTCGACGACGAGCGCACACTCCGGCCGGCTCCAGTCGGCATAGCCGAGCGCCATGCCACAGACCACGACGTAGTCGTCGCCGATGTCGACATGTTGGCGGATGGTGGTGTGGAAATGCGAGAACGCCGCTTGCGGGCAGGTCTCGAGTCCGTGGCTGCGGGCGAGGATCATCACGTTCTGCAGGAACATGCCATAGTCGAGCCAACTGCCGATCCTGAGATCACGATGGATCTTGAAGATCATCCCGACCGGTGCGTTGAAGAACACGAGGTTGCGGTCGTGCTGGGCCTTGGTGCGCGCATAGTCGCCCTTCTCGATGCCAAGCAAACCGTACAGGTCCCAGCCGACCTTGCGGCGCCGGCCCCGGTAGGGCTCGAAGAACCTCTCGGGGTAGTAGGGAAACTCCGAGGTATTGCGGGTCTCCGAATCCGACGATGCGGCCAGCAATGCCGCGGTCAGCCGGGCGAGCGCCGGCCCGGTCAGCACGTGGCACAGCCACGGCTGCATGTTGGTGCCGCTCGGCGCGCGACCGGCAAGTTCAAGGATCCGGCGCAACAGCGTTTCGGGGACCGGCTTCGGCAGAAATCCGCGCAGGGAGCGTCTCTGCGACACCGCCTCCTCGACCGGGTTGAGTTCGGAATGCGTGACGTCGATGATCGGAGCGTCGTTCATGGGCATGAATCCGTGATGCAGGTGCGTGTCTGTGCTGTCGCCCGGGGGGAGCGCCCTGCCCGGTCCGGCGCGGCGGACTATACCAGCCCGCGCGCCGGTGAGAAGCCGGCTGGTGTCCTGCGACATCCGGGACGGTTCCGGTTCCCCGGTCGTCATGGTATGGCCCCGGTCTTCCTGTCGGTCCGATTCATGGTGGAGTGCCGATGACGCGCGCCCTTCCGTCGAGTGTTGCCGCGACGCTGAAGCTGCTCTCCGGGGCGGACTACGTTGCGGACCGGTCCCTGACGACCGCCCTGTACCTGGCGCTGTCACTGCGTCGGCCGCTGTTCCTCGAGGGCGAGGCCGGGGTGGGCAAGACCGAGATCGCGAAGGTCCTGGCCACAGGCCTCGACCGTCGGCTGATCCGCCTGCAGTGCTACGAGGGTCTCGATGCCTCGATGGCGGTATACGAGTGGAACTACCCGCGCCAGATGTTGCAGATCCGGCTCGCCGAGGCGCAGGGCGGCACCGACCAGGCGTCGCTGGAGCGCGATCTGTTCTCGGATGCCTTCCTGATCAAGCGCCCGCTGCTGCAGGCGCTGGAACCCGACCCGGGCGGCCCGCCGGTGCTGCTGATCGACGAACTCGACCGGACGGACGAGCCGTTCGAGGCATACCTGCTTGAGATCCTCTCCGACTTTCAGGTCACGATACCCGAGACCGGAACCGTACGCGCGGCATCGCCCCCTGTCGTCATCATCACTTCCAACCGAACCCGGGAAGTCCATGATGCCCTGAAGCGCCGGTGCTTCTACGCCTGGGTTGACTATCCGGACATCGAGCGCGAGACCCGGATTCTCGCGATAAAGGCGCCTGGAACGCCCGAAGCGCTGTCGGGTGAGGTGGTGCGATTTGTCCAGGAACTCCGGCACATGGACCTGTTCAAGGCACCGGGTGTCGCGGAAACCATCGACTGGGCCCATGCCCTGGTACAGCTCGACCACATGTCGCTGGACGCACGCGCGGTCGACAACACACTCGGCGTGCTGCTCAAGTACCAGGACGACATCGCCCGCATCCAGGGCAGCGAGGCGAACCGCATTCTCACCGAGATCCGGACCGAGGCTGCAATGGCCCGGGCACCGCGCCGCGCGTGAGCGTCCCCATGTTTCCTGAACCGGGCGGCGGCCGGCTCGGACTCAACGTGCTGCATTTCTGCCGGGCGCTGCGCGCTGCCGGCATGCCGATCGGAACCGGCCGGGCCCTGGGCGCGGTGCGTGCGGTGCGCCGGTGCGGCATCGATGACCGGGAGACCTTCTACTGGGCCTTGCACGCGGCCCTGGTCAGCCGTCCCGACCAGCGCGAGATCTTCGGGCAGATGTTTCATGTCTTCTGGCGCAATCCGCATCTGCTGGAACGCATGATGCAGCTCGTCCTGCCGCGGTTTCGCACCGGGGGGGACCGGGACGGAGACCGGGCGCCTGGTCGGCGGATCGTCGACGCCCTGTCTCCCGGGGAAGACGAGCCGGCGCAACAGCCGGGCGACGAGGTCGAGCTTGATGCGGCGCTTACGTGGTCCGCGACCGAGGTCCTGCGCAGCATGGACTTCGAGACGATGAGTGCCGCGGAGATTGCGGTCGCCCGGACGGCGATCTCCCGCATGCACCTCGTGGTGGCGGAGAAACCGACCCGCCGGTTCCGGCCCGGTCCGCGAGGTTCCCGCATCGACTTCCGGGCGTCGTTCCGGGCCGCGCACCGTGCCGGCGATACCATCGTGCTTCGCAGGCGCGAAGCACGGACCCGGCCCCCTCCCCTCGTGGTGCTGTGTGACATTTCCGGGTCGATGGGTCGCTACTCGCGCATGCTGCTGCACTTCACTCATACCCTGTCGCGCCAGCGCGACCGCACCCACACCTTCCTGTTCGGGACCCGATTGACCAATATCACCCGTCACCTTCGACACCGTGATGTCGACGAAGCCCTGGACCGGGCCGGAAAAGCGGCCGAGGACTGGTCAGGAGGGACCCGCATCGGGCTGTGCCTGCGCTCCTTCAACCAGGAATGGTCTCGCCGGGTCCTCGGCCAGGGTGCGATCGTCCTGCTGATCAGCGACGGACTCGATCGCGATGCCGGCCAGGGGCTGTCGGAAGAGATCGGGCGTTTGCAGCGATCCTGCCGTCGGTTGATATGGCTCAATCCGCTGCTTCGCTACGAACAGTTTGCTCCCCGGTCCCGGGGTATCCGCGCTATCCTGCCGCATGTCGACGAGTTCAGGCCTGTGCACTCGCTTGACAGCCTCGAGGATCTGGCCAGGGCGCTGAACACGCCGGTTGGCGTGCGCGGATCGACGATGAGTACATGGCGTGAGAAACTTGCGGCGTTCGAGGAGTCGGGAGAAACGGAGAGAGGGACATGGCCACAGTGACATACGACGCCCTGACCCGTGACGATGTGCTTGCGACAGTGACCGACTGGCGGGACAAGGGCCGGCGAACGGCAATCGCCACCGTGATCGGCACCTGGGGCAGTTCGCCCAGACCGGTCGGCAGCCAGCTCGGCATCGACGATGCCGGCAATCTCGTGGGATCGGTCTCGGGCGGATGCATCGAGGGCGCTGTCGCCCGGGAAGCGCTTGAAGTGATGGATCAGGGACAGCCCCGGGTACTCGAGTTCGGCGTGTCAAACGAGCAGGCCTGGGAAGTCGGGCTTGCATGTGGCGGAACCGTGAGGGTGTTCGTGGAACGGGTGGAGGACTGACCGGCATGCGGGCCGAACTCCTGTACCGGATTCAGGCCGCGCGCGCGGGCCGGCAACCACTGGCGGTCATTACGCGGATCAGCGACGGCGCGCAGGGCCACTGTGACGGCGACGTGGTGACAGGGGCACTGCGGCTCGGGGACGGCGATCTGGAAGCGGTGCGCGCGCGCATGCGGGACGACAACAGCGGAATGCTGGCCGGTGGAGAGTTGTTTGTTCACGTTCACGCTCCCCCTGTCCGTCTGATCATCGTCGGTGCGGTGCACATCGCCCAGGCGCTTGCTCCCATGGCCCGGATTGCCGGGTACGATGTGACCGTGGTGGATCCGCGCGGCACCTTTGCGACCACCGACCGGTTTCCCGGCATCGCCCTGTCCGACGAATGGCCTGACGACGCACTCGAGATCCTCGAGCCGGATGCGAGGGCCGCTGTGGTCACCCTGACCCACGACCCGAAGCTCGACGATCCGGCGCTCACCGCGGCGTTGCGCTCACCCGCATTCTACATCGCGGCTCTCGGGGGCCGGCGGACCCACTCGCTACGGCTCGAGCGGTTGCGCGAAGCGGGATTCGCCGAGACCGATCTTGCCCGCATCAACGGACCGGCCGGACTGCCGATCGGTGCGACCTCGCCTGCCGAAATCGCGACATCGATCCTCGCCCAGATGATCGCGGTCCGTCATCACCGGCCTGTCGTTCCGGGAGCAGAGCCATGATCTTCGGCGCAGTCCCGCTCCACGAGGCGGAAGGCGCGATCCTCGCGCACAGCCACCGGTTGAGCGGGCGAACCCTGAAGAAGGGCCGGATCCTGACAGCCCAGGACATCGACGACCTGAGACAGGCCAGCCACGAGAGCGTGATCTGCGCGCGGATCGAGCCCGATGACATGCTCGAGGACGACGCTGCCAACCTGCTTGCAGGGGCAGTGTGCGGCGCGAACCTGTCCCGCGCCGTTGCCTTTACCGGGCGATGCAACCTGTTTGCCGAGGCCGACGGCATCGTGCTCTACGATCCGAACAGGCTTGACGGGTTCAATCAGGTCGACGAAGCCGTCACCCTCGGTGTGGTGCCGCCATACCAGCATGTGGGCAAGGGACAGATGGTCGCGACGCTCAAGATCATCCCGTTTGCCCTGCCGGCAACCGTGACACGTATTGCTGCCGCCATTGCGCAGAGCGGCGGCAGCCTGATCAGGGTTGCACCGTTCGGACCGCGTGCGGCCGGCCTGGTACAGTCACGGCTTGCAGGCACCAAGGACTCGGTTCTCGACTCGACGCGAACGGTCACGGAGGCGCGTCTGGAGGCGATCGGCTCCAGTCTTGTCCATGAGGTGCGCTGCGAGCACGAGACCGCGAGGGTCAGTCGCGGGATTTCGCAGCTGCGCGAACGGGGTGCCGACCTGGTCCTTGTCTCGGGCGCCTCCGCCGTGGTCGATCGCCGGGACGTGGTACCGGCCGCGATCGAGCAGGCCGGCGGACGGATCCTCCACTTCGGCATGCCGGTCGACCCGGGCAACCTGATGCTGATTGCGGCCATCGACGACGTTCCGGTGATCGGCATGCCCGGTTGCGCCCGATCGCCACGACTCAACGGGTTCGACTGGGTGCTGCAGCGCATCGCAGCCGGTCTGGATGTGCGTGCGAACGACATCATGGGCATGGGTGCGGGGGGCCTGCTCAAGGACGTGTCGGCCCGCCCCCTGCCGCGGGCCCGCGCACGCCGCGATGCTCCGGCGCCAGCGCGCAGGCCGAGGATTGCCGCTCTGTTGCTCGCGGCCGGACAATCACGGCGCATGGGCAGCCGCAACAAGCTGCTTGCCGATGTTGACGGCGTGCCGATGATCCGTCGAACAGCGGAGAACCTGCTTTCGTCGGCGGCTCGTCCGGTGGTCGTGGTCACGGGTCACCAGGCGAAAGAGACCCAACGGGTGCTCGACGGTCTCAATGTGATCATGGTCCACAACCCGTCCCACGCCACCGGCCTGAGTTCGTCGCTGAAGGCCGGTCTCGGAAAGCTGCCGGACGATGCGGATGGTGTGGTGGTCTGTCTCGGCGACATGCCGCTGGTCACCGACACCACGATCAACAGGCTGATGGCCGCATACGATCCGGTTGAAGGACGGGCGATCTGTGTTCCGACGTGGAAGGGCAAGCGTGGCAATCCGGTGCTGTGGGACCGGCAGTTCTTCGGGGACATGGCGGAACTCTCGGGCGACGTGGGGGCCCGCCACCTGATCGGGACCCACGGGGAACTCGTGGTCGAGGTCGAAATGAAGGACGACGGTGTCATGGTTGACATCGACACGCCCGAAGCGCTGGCCCGGGTCAACGGAACATGAGTGAAAGCTCGTTCCTCGACGGGCTCTACCACCGTGACATCATTACGCTCGCCAGGCGTGGACGCGACCGTGGACGGCTTGATGCCGCGGACCGGAGTGCGCGCGCCGACAACCCGCTGTGCGGTGATCGCGTCACCATGGATCTAGACCTCGACAATGACCGCATCGCGCGCATCGGTCACAGGGTGCGCGGTTGCGCGCTGTGCGAGGCCGCAGCCGAGATCATTGCCGAAGAGGCAGTGGGGGTCACGGAGAGCGAGGTTGCAGCCGTTCGCAGCGCCCTGCAGGACTACCTTGGCGGTGAAAGCGGGGACCCGCTGTGGGAGCAACTGAAGATCTTCGCCCCGGTCTCACGGGTCCCCTCGAGGCACGAGTGCGTGTTGCTGGCGTTTGATGCCGTGCTCCGCGCGCTCAAGTCCTGAGCGGGTCCTGCCAGGGACAGGGGGACTGACCGACGCGGGAGAGTTCCGGTTCCGGCAAGCGGAAACACGACGGCAATGAAAGTCACCGTGACCTGTTCGGGCTGCAGAACCGTGTGGCACCTCCGGAACTGAGCGTATCGGGTTCGTGATCGACAGGTCTGTGGCGCCGGGTCCAACTTTGTCCGGCCTGATCGGGTGTATGCCATGTCAACAGGCACACGACAGCGCGTGCGTACGCAACCGCGCGCTGCTTCGGTGCCCGTCCCGCTGTCGGGTTCAGCCGAGACGGGCTTCGGCAAGCTTCGTGCCTTCGATCCGGGCCCGGATCTTGGCAAAGGCGGTCTCGCGCGCGGTCGAGATATCATCGCCGAACGGCGAGAAGCCGCAGTCGTCGGTGCTGCCGAGTGCCTCCGTCCCCAGATGCTTGGCCGCTTCCAGAATGCGAGCGCACACGTCTTCGGCGCTTTCGATGCGCGGATCAATGGGATCGGTCACGCCGACATAGACGACCTGGCCGGGCCGCCGTTCGCGCGCAATGATGTCGAGCGCACGGCCGCGGTCGGCCTCGCTCGCCATCTGTACGAAAAACCGCCCGGCGTTGATTCCGAACAGGTCGGGTAGCAGCTCGGCATAATCGACATCGGCCGAATGGGTCGAATCCTGGTCTCCGCCTGGGCAGGTGTGTACCCCGATGCGGGCGCGTTCGGCGTCGGAGAAACGCGCGAGCACGTCGTTGTTCAGTGCGACGAACTGGCGCAGCAGCCCGCGCGACGGATCGAGCTTGCAGCACAGCCGACCCTCGGTGAAGTCGATCTGTACGCTGTCGGCGCCGGCGTCAAATGCAGAACGGATGTCCTTCTCGCACTCGTCCACAAGGTCGGCGAGAAAGGCGCCCTGCGGATAGTCATCGATTCCGTCCCGGGGATATATCAGGGAGATCGCCGAGGGCGCGATTACCGCCTGTTTGATCGGCAGGCCGGTATGGGCTCTGGCCGCCCTCACATAGTTCCCCGAATAGGTCGTGTAGCGGAATGGCCCAGCGGTCAGCACCGGCAACTGCCGGGTGTGCCCGTCCTCGAACGGGATCACCACTCCGTCGGGCGCGAGCGCCGTCAGCCCGGCGAGCGGGTAGGTGGCGAAGCTCGGTTTCGACTGCTCGCCGTCGCTAATCACGGGAGAGCCTGTCGCTTCCATTTCGGCGATCGTCTCGGCTATCGCACGGTTCGTCGCGTCGGCCAGACCCGCGTCCTCGAGCGTTCCGCCGGCATGGGCCGTCATGGCCTCGATCAGGTAGCCCGGCCGGGGCACGCTGCCGATCGGCTCGGTGGGAATGGATATCGCCATCGCTCGTCTCCTCAACACGCTCGGGACCGGTTTTCCGGAGTATGGGCCCCCCCTGGCGTTCCCTACCACGTGACAGGAACCTCCGGTGAGCATGTGAACCGTATGCTCCACCACGGTTGGAATCCAGGAAGTGAGCCAGCAGGCGGCACCGGGCCCGATCAATAGACGGTCGCCGGGCGCGGGATCCGCTCCCGTTGTCTCCATCGCATGCGTCGGCGAGACCGCGGCGGCTTGACAGCGCTTCGCGACGGACGGGTGCGCTGCTTCGGCCTCCATCCGGTTTGTCGGGCTCAGCCGGGAAGGTCATGCCGCCCCCGAGCGCGCCGCTGACACCATGTCCGGAAGACAGGAAGCAACACCACGCCGCATAGATTGTCTCGACCGGCCGGAGGATTGCCTTTCGCCGAATGCAGTTCCTGCTTTGCTCGACGTCCGCCCGTTCGACGAGATCTGCCTTGCGGCCCTGAATCGCCTGCAGTTCCACCTCAATTTGAGCCACATGCAAAAGAGTGAGGCGCATTTCCTGCTTGAACTCGACCAGAACGTCAATGTCATTGTCGGGCTCAGAATCATTCCCGAGAACCGAGCCGAACAATGCGAGTGTCAGGACACCCCGGCGTTCGCGAAACGCGGCGACTCCATCGGATGGAATGGTGGTGTGTGCTGTCATGCCTGTACGACGTGATTGACACCGATGTTGAAACCATCCTGCAGGTTGTTCACACCATTCTTGTTGTCGTGCGCACAGGTTGTGATTCCCCGCCCGATCCTCTGGTTGCATCGCGCCCGGGTACTGCCCCCGGACGACATGGGCTCGTTGAACTCATGGGCGGAAACCGGCTCGGGGCGAATGGACTTCCCTTCGCATCTCGTCCGACTGAGAGGAAAAAACAACAGTTCCGGTGTCGACGGTCGGGACTGTGGACACGTCCGTGGTGGGCAGGCACGCGGGTGCGGGTTCGCATCCTGTCCAGCCGCAGTCCTATCCAGGAGCTGTCCCAGCGAGCCGCGGACAGGACAATGCGCAAACACGGGACCGTCGCCACGCACGGGTGTGCCGCCGACCTGCGCTCTCCGTTCTCAGGGTCAAGCGGTGATCACGGACATCCGCCCGCTACAGCGGCGGGTCACGCTCGAGGGCGGCGCGGATGCGGTCGGGATCGACAGCCACGTCGATACCGGAGCGCTCCAGCTGCAGCTTCATCGATACCCGCGAGTCCATCTCGCCCCAGCCGCGGTTCAGCGCTTCGGTCATTTCCTCGAGCACGAGGTTGGAGATCCGCATCGGGACCGCGAATTCCCGTCCGAGCGCGGTCGCCAGCGAAACATCCTTGTGGGCCAGGCGCAGGGCAAAGGCCGCAGGTTCGTAGCTGCCGGGAAGGAACTGGCTGACCAGCCCGTCAAAGGTCCGGCGCCGGCCGAGCACCCCCTGGCGAACCGCTTCCCACAGCGCCAGCGGTTCCAGCCCGGCCTTCACTCCGAGCGCAAACACCTCTGCGAGCGCGGCCTGTACCGTGTATCCGGCACAGTTGTGAACAAGCTTGGCAATCGAACCGGCCCCGATGGGTCCGATATATGCCGCCTGGTCTCCCATGGCGTCGAGCAGCGGGCGGTAGCGATCGAACCGATCCCTGTCACCGCCGACCCAGATCGCGAGTTTCCCGGACCGGGCTCCCGCCGGTCCGCCGCTGACCGGCGCGTCAAGCAGGCAGATGTCGCGTTTGGCCAGACTGGCGTGCAGGGTCCGCACGACGGTCGGCGAGTTGGTCGAAAGGTCGAACACGGTGCTGCCGGGCGCGAGGTGCTCGAGCAGGCCCCCGGGTCCGGTCGTCACGGCCGTGACCTCCGGCGGACCCGGCAGGGAGAGGAACACGACTTCAACGGCCCGGGCGACCTCGTCCGTCGACGCGCTCCACGTCGCGCCCTCGGCACGGTGGGGTTCGGCCACTGCGGGCCGGGCGTCATGGACCACGAGTTCATGTCCCGCCCGGGCGAGGTTGAGTGCCATGGAACCGCCCATGGTTCCGAGCCCGATGAAGCCTGCGCGCATGTTTTCCTCCCGTGGGCAGGCAGTCCTCCCGTCAACCCGGAATGTTCCCGGGTCAGTCTCCGCGTTCGACCTGGGGAGGCTGTTGCGGAGGATCGCTGGAGGCTTCCGCCCGTTCCCCGACCGTACCCGAGATCCGCCTGAGCAGCGGCAGCATTTCGTCCCGGGGAGCGACCTTCTCGACCGTGCCCTGGTTCAGCACCAGGATATGGTCGACATGATGCAGGATACTGGGCCTGTGCAGGATCACAACCACGGTGGTTCCCTGCGCCTTCAGGGCCTTGAGCGCGCTCCCCAGCGCCGCCTCACCCTCCATGTCCAGACTGGAGTTGGGCTCGTCGAGGATCAGCAGCTTCACGTTGCCGTAGACCGCGCGGGCAAGGCCGAGTCCCTGTCGCTGGCCGCCGGACAGAAACCCGCCGCCCTCGCCCACCTCGGTATCGAGACCGTGCGGGAGCCCTTCGATCATGGTACGCACACCGGCGAGATCGATCGCCTTCCAGGCGGCGCCTTCTGTCGCGTCGGTCTCGAACCGGGTGACGTTCTCGAACACCGTTCCGGCCATCAGTTCGACCCGCTGCGGCAGGTAGCCGACCACACGGCCCCGCTCCTGGGCCGGCCATGCGTTCAGCATGGTACCGTCCAGCCGGATGTCGCCCGCCGAAGGTGCCTCGATACCGGTCAGCAGCCGTGCGAGCGTCGATTTTCCCGCTGCGGTGTGTCCGATGATGCCAAGGGACTCGCCCGGCTGCAGCGTGAAAGTGACGCGGTTCAGGATCAGCCGCGACGTGTTGGGCGGCCGGTAGGCCGCGTGCAGCACATCGAGCCGGCCGCGTGTCTCCGGGGGGGTGATGGACTCGACCCACCGACCCGATCTCGATTTCAGGACCTCGCGGAGCCCCTTCAGACACTGTCCGGCCCGGGCGATGTTGTCCCACGAGTTGATCAGCATCTCGAGCGGCATGATGCACCGGCCGACCAGCAGCAGGGCCGCCATCATCACCCCGGGCTCCATGTCCGAGTCGGGCGAGAGCATCTGCACCGCGGCCACCGTCATGACGGCGGCAAGCGAACCCATGCGGCTCATCTTGATGAAGGCGAAGTAGGTGCCCGCCTTCCGGCTCACGATGCCCTGCATGTCGATGACGCGGTCGTTCTGCTGACGCCATCGACGGATGACCCGCCGCGTCATTCCGAGGGCCTCGATCGTGTCGGCGTCCCGGATGGCCATGTCGGCGAACGCAGTTGCCTGCCGGTCGATCTGGCCGGCTTCGCGCCGCATGCCGATGGTACTGAACCGCGAGGCAAGGGCCAGCCCGAGGGCGATCAGGGTGACGACCAGTGCCGCGAGCCCGATGTAGAAGTTCATCAGGAACAAAACGAGGATGAAGATCGGTACCCACGGCGCGTCCATCACCGCGAACACCTGCGGACCCGAAAGAAAGGTACGCAGCTCCTGCAGGTTGCGCAGCAGCGAAACGTCGGCGACTGAATCGCGCCGGAGCGACCGTTCGATGGAAATGGCAAACAGCCTGTTGCCGACCTGGCCGTCGATCCACCGCGCCACGTGGGCAAGCATCCGCGATCTCGCGATGTCGATCGTCATCTGCACCAGCAGGACCACCACCACCATCAGGGCGAGCCAGCCAAGTGTGCTCAGACTCTCGCTCGGGAGGACCTGGAAGAAGACGCTGAACATGTAGAACGGCATCACCAGGATGGCGAGGTTCACCGCCAGGCTGAACAGGCCAACCGTAAACAGGGCGCTCCGCGCCGCCTTGAGCATGTCACCGACGGGATCGGGACTCTCCTGATCGACCCCGTCAGACAGCCGCTCGATTGCCGCCATGCCTTCACATCCCCGTCAGGTGCGCACGCCGCCGGCAGGGGCGGGTCCGGCCAGGGCCGGAAACCGGGTGCATCCGCGGTTCATTAGCCGCGGGGCGCGTCCCTGACAAGTTCGGGGGCTCAGGACGCGGTACGCCTGCGCACGAGGTAGGACTGGGTTCCTTCCAGGACGCGTTCCCGGCGCTGATTGTGAACCGTCGAACGGACCGTGACCACTCCGGTGGTGCGCTGGGGCTTGAGTTCGATGATCTCGAGCTCGGGGTAGACGGTATCACCGGCATAAACCGGCGCCAGGAACTTCGATGACTGCTCGAGAAACGCGACCAGAGAATCGCTCATCACATGCGCCAGCGCACCCGCACCGGCCGCGGTCTGGATCAGAACCTGGAACCCGTGAGCCAGCAGGTTGGGGTATCCCCGGGCGCGGCAGTACTCGATGTCGTAGTGGATCGGATGGTTGTCCGCCGATGCCATCTGGAACGCGGCAAAGTTGGCCTCGCCCAGGGTCCGTGACGGAATGTAGTAGCGCGTACCGACTTCAAGGTCCTCGAAGTAGAGTGACACCGGGTAGCGATGGTCCGCGGGATCGAACTGATCGGTCATGCTGCCGCTCCCGCCTGGGTGATCACGCCATCGGCCAACAGCGCGTCCTGTTCGACCCCGGTGTAGGCCAGTTCGGTCAGGATATCGCGGCTGTGCGTCCCCATCGCCGGCGCGGTCCCGCACATGGGCCTGCCGGCCGGCAGTCTCGGAACCGGGACCTCGCCGGTCTCGGGCTGGTCGACCGGGGCATGGCCGCCGGCGGCGCAAACCTGCGGATCCTCGATCCAGTCCCCGAAGTGATTGACCGGGCTGACCAGGACACCGGCCTCGCTGCATGTCCCGACCCAGTGCCCGGTCGCATGGAGGATGAACCGCTCCGACAGGGCGGTGGTGATGGCATCGAGATTGCGCGAACGCAACGCGAAATCGGCGAACCGGGGGTCCTCGACCAGTTCCGGGCAGCCAAGCGCGCCGCACAGCCTGACGAAGTCGGCCTCGCGAACCAGCGAGACGGCGACCCAGCCGTCGGCGGTCCGGTAGGTACCCGCCGGAGCGTTCAGCACGGGTCCGGCTCCTCCGCGCAGGTAGTGGTCAACGATGTTCGGAGCCAGCAGGTTGGCCGCCGCCTGCAGCAGGCTGACATCGAGCAGCTTCGCGCTGCGCACACCCGCGAACAGCTCCATCGACACCGCCTGGAAGGCGTTCATGCCGGTGAGCGCGTCGATCATGGTGGTGCCGACCCGGTGCGGCCGTCCCTCAATATCCCGGTTTATCGAGATCAGGCCGGAAAACGCCTGCAGAACGGTATCCGATCCCGGCCGCGTCACGTAGGGTCCGACCTGACCGAAGCCGCTGATCGAGCAGTAGAGGATTTTCGGATTGAGGGCCTTGACTGTGTCGAAACCGATACCGAGCCGGTTGACCACGCCGGGACGGAAGTTCTCAAGCAGGACGTCGCTGCGTGCCGCGATCCTGCGCACCACCTCCAGGCCGCGGGGGTCCTTGAGGTCGACGACGATCCCCCGTTTGCCGAGATTGTACGTGATCGAATACGCTGTCTGGTCGCCGTAGCGCTGGCCCAGCCCCCGCATCCAGTCCCCGCCTGGCGGTTCCACCTTGATGACGTCGGCCCCGTACTGGGCCAGCAACAGGCCGCAGTAGGGCGCGGCAACCCCCTGGCCCAGATCGAGGACCCGGATGCCGTGAAGCGGCGGTGTGCTCGTCTCGTCGGACATGGAGGCGACCCTTCGCACTGGTGCGGCTGGACACTATCAGGTCCGGTTGTGCCTGTGCCAGCCCACTGCCGGGGCGGGACAGCTGTCCGTTACACCCGACGATGCCCACGATCGGCACCCGTATGTTCGCAGCCCCTGCCCGGTCCCTGCGCGTGTTTTCGCCCGGCTCTGACGGTAACGCTGACCATGGTTGTGCCGTTCAGCCGCGACACCCGCGTTACCTGCCGGTCTGCAAGGCTTCCGACATGCGCCTGCACGCGGAGAAACCCCAGCGGCACGACGCGGAAATGAGTCCGGTCATGCGCGGTACCAGGGGTTCGCGAACCCTGGTATCCTGCCTCGGCAAACGGCAGGGCGACGCGTGGCCGGCCCGGGAACTGGCCGGTGGCCGCGACTCCGTGCTGGAGTGGCCGGCCCGGGGTTTGTAGGCTCCGGCTTGAGAGCAGTTCCATTCCATTCCAGCGCCGGGACGCACGCCATGGACATTCGAGAGGGTTTCGTCGGCAGCATCGGCAATACTCCGCTCATCAGGCTTGTCCGCGCATCCGAGCGCACCGGGTGCACCATCCTGGGCAAGGCCGAGTTCCTCAATCCCGGCGGATCGGTCAAGGACCGAGCGGCGCTGGCGATCATACGTGATGCGGAGGAGCGCAACCTGTTGCGTCCTGGCGGCGTGATCGTCGAAGGCACCGCCGGTAACACCGGGATCGGCATCGCGCTTGTCGGCAAGGCGCTCGGCTATCGGGCGGTCATCATCATGCCGGAGACCCAGAGCCAGGAGAAGATCGACATGCTGCGCCTGTGCGGCGCCGACCTGCGCCTGGTTCCGGCCGTGCCCTACAGGGATCCGGGCAACTACGTGCGCCAGTCCGGTCGCGTTGCCGAGGAACTGGCGGCAACCGAGCCCCGGGGGGCGATCTGGGCCAACCAGTTCGACAACGTGGCCAATCGGCGTGGTCACTACGAGACCACCGGCCCGGAAATCTGGGAGCAGACCGACGGGACGGTTGACGGGTTCGTCTGTTCCGTCGGATCGGGTGGTACCCTCGGCGGCGTCTCCCTGGCACTGAAGGAGCGCAACCCGGACATCCGCATCGGCATCGCCGATCCCCCGGGGTCGGCCATCTTCGACTGGTACGACCGGGGCGAACTCAAGTCGGAAGGCTCGTCGATCACCGAGGGGATCGGACAGGGCCGGGTAACCGCCAACCTGGAAGGGGCCCAGGTTGACGACTGGTTCCGGATCAGCGACGAGGAGACCCTCGGGGTCGTCTTCGAACTGTTCGAGGCCGAGGGCCTGTGCATGGGGGGATCGACCGGTGTGAACGTGGCCGGCGCGATCCGGCTTGCCGAGCGGCTGGGACCGGGCCATACCATCGTCACCGTGCTGTGCGACTGGGGTCATCGCTACCAGAGCAGGATCTTCAATCCCGAGTTCCTGCGCGAGCGCGACCTGCCGCTGCCGCAGTGGCTGCTGTAACGGCCGGCCGAGCGAGGAGATGCCATGATGAATGACACCGTAACCCGCCCCCTTGTTTCCACCGAAGAGCTGGCGCGGCGGTGCGCCGATCCCGACATCGCGATCGTCGACGGCACCTACCACCTGCCGACCGCGAACCGGGACGCCGCGACCGAGTTCGCCCACGAACACCTGCCCGGCGCAATCCGGTTTGACATCGACGATGTCTGCGACCCGGACAGTGATCTCCCGCACATGCTGCCCACACCCCGGCTGTTCGGCGAAAAGGTATCGGCACTTGGCATCTCCAACCGGCATCACGTCGTGGTGTACGACGTCTACGGAATGCAGAGCGCTGCCAGGGTATGGTGGATGTTCCGGGTATTCGGTCACGAGAGGGTATCGGTTCTTGACGGCGGACTTCCGAAATGGCGGGCCGAGGGACGGCCGCTTACCGATGCGGAACACTCACCCGTCGCGGCATCATTCGAGGCCGGGTTCGTGCCGGATCTGGTACGCGACATCTCTGCCGTGCGCCATACCCTCGAGAGCAGCGGAGCGCAGGTCGTGGACGTTCGCAGCGCCGGGCGGTTCACCGCCGAGGAACCCGAGCCGCGTCCGGGCATGCGGTCCGGACACATGCCGGGCGCCCTCAGCCTGCCCTTTACCGACCTGCTCGAAGGTCCGCACCGGACCTACCGGTCAGAGGACGACATCCGCGCCCGTGTCATCGGCGCCGGTATCGATCCCGACCGCCGCGTGGTGACCAGTTGCGGGTCCGGCGTAACCGCCTGCGCCGTTGCCCTCGGCCTGTACCTGATCGGCAGGGAGGACGTCGCCGTCTACGACGGGTCCTGGAGTGAGTGGGGTGGGCGCGACGACACGCCGGTCGTGACGGGACCGTGAACGGGTTCGGGATCAGGACTGCCGGCCAGTCGGATCCCGCGACGGCGACCTGCCCGCTCCTGGGTGAATTCCTCGACGCGGCGGAGCGCCACGGTCGGAACGCCGCGGTTCTGGTTGGCTCGGTGGACGCAGAGCTGTCGGGGGCGCTGCTCGTGAGGCACGACGGGGAGACCGGGTATATCGATCGCGTGAAGTCGTGGTATCCGGGTCTGGCCCACGGACGGGCGTTGCTGGCCGCAGCCGAGGCCTGGCTGGCCGAACGCGGCGTTCGGGCCGTGACCTGCGAACATGTGCCGGACCCCGAGCTGTTCATCTCCGCGGGATACCTTGCGGGCGACGGTCCCATGAGCAGGGTGGTGTCCGGCACTGCAGGGGTGCGGGTTCCGATCACCATTACCGATCTGGAGATGCGGCAACGGCCTGCCGACCCGGTCGGGCCAGCGCCGCACGGCCAGAAAGTGTCGGTGCACCGTGCCGAACGGCCCGGCGTCGACTTCTACCGGTTCCTCTACAACACGGTGGGCGCATCCTGGTACTGGGTCGATCGCCGGCTGATGAGTGACGAGGAACTGGGCACCGCCGTCACCGGTGCGGGGGTCGAAGTCTACGTCCTGAACGTTGCCGGCGTGCCGGCGGGATACGGCGAACTCGCCAGGAGCGGGGAGGATGTCGATCTCGCGTATTTCGGTTTGATGCCCGGGTACATCGGGCGCGGCATCGGATGGTATTTCATCCGCGCAATCGTCGATATCGCCTGGTCCGCAGATCCGGTGCGGCTGACGGTGAATACTTGCGACCTTGACCATCCGCGCGCGCTGAGAACCTATCAGCGAGCCGGTTTCTCGGTTGTCGGACGACGAAGTTCCTCGATCGCGGACCCGCGTATCGTCGGACTGCCATGGCCCTGTTCCCGTCGGACATGACAACGACACCTGGAACCGCGAAAGCGCCCGCAGGCTGAAATGCTCCCGTACCTGCCGGAGCTGCCGTAACGGACACGCCGGTCATTTGACAACGGTCTCGGCACGGCTTTCCTGCGGCAGGACTGCATCCAACGTGCCTTCTGCCACACACCCCTGCATCCGGCAGCATGGCAAACCCGCCACACCCTCGATTCGACGTGCTTCAGACCTGCGCTAGTGCGCCAGGATCTGGCTGAGAAACAGCTTGGTGCGATCGAGTTGCGGGTTGTCGAAGAACTCGTTCGGCGTGTTCTGCTCGACGATTTCCCCGAAGTCCATGAAGATCACCCGGTCGGCAACCCGCTTGGCGAACCCCATTTCGTGGGTCACGCAGAGCATGGTCATGCCGGTATCGGCGAGCTCGACCATGACATCAAGCACTTCGGAGATCATCTCCGGGTCAAGCGCCGAGGTCGGTTCATCGAACAGCATGATCTGCGGGTTCATGCACAGTGACCGCGCGATCGCCACCCGCTGCTGCTGCCCGCCCGAGAGCTGGCCCGGGTACTTGGCCGCCTGTTCCGGGATTTTCACCCGGGTCAGGTATTCCATGGCGACCTCCTCGGCCTCCCGCTTCGACATGTTCCGGACCCAGATCGGCGCCAGTGTACAGTTTTCCAGCACCGACAGATGCGGAAACAGGTTGAAGCTCTGGAACACCATGCCGACATCGCGCCGGATGGTATCGATGTTCTTCAGGTTGTTGTCGAGGACCACCCCGTTGATCACGATGTCCCCGCGCTGATGTTCCTCCAGGCGATTGATGCACCGGATCAGTGTCGATTTCCCCGAGCCCGAAGGCCCGCAGATCACCACCCGTTCACCCTTGTGGACCGTCAGATCGATGTCCTTCAGGACATGGAAGTCACCGAACCACTTGTTGACGCTGACCATCGTGACGACAACTTCGTCGGATACGGCCGACTTCAGCTGTTCCTGCTCCGTGATGGTGTCAATTGCCATGGGCTTCTCCCTGCGGGACCGCCGGTTCAGCGACGATCACCCGCACCGAGCTTGCGTTCGAGATACTGGCTGTACTTCGACATTGCGAAACAGGCCAGGAAGAATATGAGCGCCGCGGTAAACAGCGGTTCATGGTGCAACCCGATCCATTGCGGGTCATGACTGACGGCCTTCACCATTCCGAGCAGGTCATACAGACCGATAATGCTGACCAGGGTGGTGTCCTTGAACAGGCCGATGAAGTTGCCCACGATGTTCGGAATCATCAGCTTCAGCGCCTGGGGCAGGACGATCAGTCCCATCACCTTCCAGTATCCCAGTCCGACCGCCTCCGCCGCCTCGTACTGTCCCTTCGGGATCGCCTGCAGTCCACCGCGCACCGTCTCCGCCATGTAGGCGGCGGCAAACAGGCAGACGGCCACGATCGCGCTGGCAAGCTTGTTGAACACCAGTCCCTCTGGCAGGAACAGCGGGAACATGGTCGTGGCCATGAACAGGATGGTGATCAGCGGAACCGAGCGGAACAACTCGATGAAACCGATGCACAGAATCCGGATGATCGGCATCTTCGAACGCCGACCGAGTGCAAGCACGATACCAGACGGCAGGGCGCTCGCGATTCCAATGCCGGAGATCACCGTGGTGAGGAACAGCCCTCCCCACCTGTTGGTTCCGACCTCGACCAGGGTCCAGTCACGAATGGCGAACAGCACCAGCAACCAGGCGACTGCGGCAGCCGCCATCAACGGGTACCTGGCGGCGCGGTCGCTTCGGTTGCTGAAACCGGTCAGGTGAATGATCCACCTGCCGAGACCATGACCGGTCAGCACACACAGCAGGACATGGACCATGGTGGCAGCGAACCAGACCATGGCAACGGGGACCACCGCCACCATGAACAGGTTGCGCTCACCGCCGAGGAACATGTAGCCGGCGAGAAACGGGAATACCAGAACCGCGCTCAGGCCGATCACGCTCTTCGCGGTGACCCGCGGGATCCACAGCGGCGCCATCCACAGCACGAGGATCAGTGCCGCCAGGTTGATGCGCCAGATTTCCGGGGCAGGATAACGCCCGTAGATGAACCCGGAGAACCAGAACTCGACCCCGGCCCAGCAGGTTCCCCACTCCTTGCCCAGGCGGCACTCCTGACGGTTCTGCGCTTCCCACACGCCCTTGACAATGGCCCAGTCGTAGAACGCCAGAAAGACGTAGACCAGCGCCGCCAGGCCGATCAGGGTCGCAAGCGTACTGAAGATCCCGTTGAAGAGATTGAACCTGAGCCAGCCGATGACTCCGGTGGTGTTCGGCGGCGGCGGCTGGCTCGGCTTGGGACGGAAGATGATCATTCCGTCGGCATCGCGGGTTGGCACGTCGCTCATGGCCTCAGCGTTCCTTCAGCTGAATTCTGCTGTTGTAGATGTTGAGACACCCCGAAATCGTGAGGCTGACCGTCATGTAGAACAGCATCACCATGCCGACGATCTCGATCGCATGTCCGGACTGATTGAGCGAGGTCTGCATGAACACAGCCACCAGGTCCGGGAACCCGATGGCGATCGCGAGCGACGAGTTTTTCACGATGTTCATCCACAGGCTGATCATCGGCGGCACGATGGCGCGCATCGCCTGTGGAATGATGACGAGACGCAGGGTCCAGCTCGGTTTCAGGCCCAGGGAATAGGCAGCCTCGGTCTGACCGTGGCTCACCGACTGGATCCCGGCCCGGACCATCTCGGCCGCGTAGGCTGAATGATAGACGACCATCGCCACCAGAACCGAGCACATGGACGGCAGGACGAAGGTTCCACCCCGGAAGTTGAACCCCTTCAGCGCCGGTACTTCCCAGCTGAGAGGCATGCCGGATACGATGAAGACAAGGACAGGCAGTCCGATCACCAGCCCGAGGGTCTGCCACAGAGTTGACCGGTACACACCGGTCGTTAACTGTTGTATCCGGGACCTCCGGTTGTACCAGAAGGCCGCGACCAGCCCGATCAACAGTGCAAGCGGTGTCAGCCAGAACAGGTTGTCCGGTTCCGGGTACGGGAAGTAGAACCCGCGGTTGTTCAGGACCAGCCAGTCCAGGCCGAGTATGTGAATCGAACTTTTGGGGCGTGGAAGGCTGGCAAAGGCGCCCAGATACCAGAACAGGATCTGCAGAAGCAGCGGCGTGTTCCTGAGGAATTCCACGTACCACGCGGCAATCTGCGAGATCAGCCAGTTCCTGGACAATCGCAGGATGCCGACGAAGAACCCGAGGACCGTTGCCAGAATGATCGAGATGACCGAAATGATCAGCGTGTTGACGATGCCGACCCAGTAGACGAAGAAATAAGTGTCGTTCGGCTTGTAGTCGAGCGGAGTCCAGGCAATCGCGAAACCGGCTGTTCCGAACAGGAAGTCAAAACTCGCGGTCATCCCGCGGGTTTCAAGATTTTGTTGAGTGTTCAGAACCAGCGAATAGATAAGCCAGAACACCAGTCCGAAGACCACGATCTGGTAGAACACAGCGCGGTATCGGCCATCATTGACCAGCGCGCCGATTCCGGGGGCTGCCCCCGTCTTTTCCGCAATTGCCATGCGCGCTTCTCCGCTCCGGTCAGCTGAGTGCCCGGCCGGCGGCACAGAGTATCGCCACGCGTTTCTCTTGCCCGCTCACGCCGGAACTCCGGCTACGGGGAGAAACGACCCGGCCTCGATGGAATGAGGCCGGGCCGGTGGTCCTTAACGGAACGGTGGCGAGTAGATCAGACCGCCCTTGGTCCACAGGGCGTTCGGCGATCCCTCGCGGGCAATGCCGATACCGTCCGGCGACTTGTCACCCATGTACTGGCCATAGATTTCGCCGTAGTTGCCGACGTGCTTGATGACCTGGTGTGCCCAGCTCTTCTCGAGACCGAGACCGACATGGAGCTCACCCTCGACACCGAGCATCCGGGCAACTTCCGGGCTCGGCGGGTTGGCGGCCATCTCATCGACATTGGCCTGGTTGATTCCGAGTTCCTCGGCGTTGATCAGAGCAAACACGGTCCAGCGCACGATGTCATACCACTGGCCGTCGCCCTTGCGGGTCATCGGACCAAGCGGTTCCTTGGAGATGGTCTCGGGCAGGATCGTGTGCGAACCCGGATCCGGGAAACCGGCCTTGCTGGCGGCGAGGCCCGATTTGTCGTTGGTGACCGCGTCGCAGCCGCCACTCAGATAGGTCTCGTCGCGAACGTTGCGGTCCTCGAACACCACCGGCTGGATGTCGAGATTGTTCGACCGGCTGAAGTCGGTGAGGTTCAGTTCGGTGGTGGTGCCCGCAAGCACGCACACGGTTGCACCGGCGAGTTCGTGGGCGCTCGCAATACCGGCATCCTTCGGCACCATGAAGCCCTGGCCGTCATAGAAGTTGACGGCGGTGAATGTCAGGCCGAGCTGGGTGTCACGGTAGAGAGTCCACGTGGTAGTCCGGGACAGCATGTCGGATTCACCATTGGCCAGCGCGGTGAACCGCACGGTGGAGGTGACGGACTGGAACTCGACCGCATTCGGATCGTTGAAAATCGCTGCGGCGACCGCACGGCAGACCGCGACGTCACTGCCGGCCCAGGTACCATCGGCCTTGAGATTGTAGAATCCCGGGGACGGAGTTCCGATCTGGCATCTCAGATGGCCGCGCTTCTTGACAATATCCAGCGTGCTTTCAGCAAGCGCCGGTACTGCCGCAAGGCCCAGGGCTGCAGCAAGCCCCACGCTCATTCCAAGAAGTATCTTCTTCATGTGGAATCACCTCGTTGGTTGTTGCGGGTACAGGACCACGCAGAGACGATACCCGCAGTCTGATAAATTGGGCAACCCTATCATCACGCCCGCTTGTATCGACTGCCTTTTTCCCGAAGGCGGACCGGATTGACCGGCACGGAACCATTCTGTGGAGATTATGCGGGAGTTTCCGGTGCTTTCGCCGACTCGGGGGGCGCCGAATGCCCGTGCTGTCGGGCTTTTTCCCCGGCGCTCGGCGACACTCGGTCCGCAATTGAACCGAAGACCGGTCAGTGTTCCGGATTCGCAGCACCTTCGTCGGGAGAGACACGCCTCGCCCGGGGGAGCCAACGGTTGTTCCGTACCGGGAAGCGAAGGGGAACAGCGCCGTGCGGATTCCGAATCGAAGCCGCAATTCGACCCGGGTATCATGCCGGGCGCGGCCACCGAAAGGGACGGGCCGCATGTCGACGACCCGACCGCGCCTCATGTCCGTTCGGCGTGGCATCGATGCCTTCCGGACCTGGCAAGATCGCCGTGAACTCCGAACGTGGACGCGGCCCTCCTGCCGCCCGCTGGGACCGATCATTCTGGACGCTCGGCAAACCGTGGGAGTATGTAGGCCGATGCGGGTTCAGCAGACCCCGTCCGGACCACCAGCAAGGCTCCCAGCACCATGAAACCAGGCTCTTCCCGCCGCAAGCGAACGCAGCTGACCCACGCCGGACGCCATCCGCACGACAACCACGGAGTGGTCAACCCTCCCGTCTACCACGCGTCGACGATCCTGCAGCCCACGCTTGCCCAGTGGGAAGCGTCGCGCAAACCGGGCTGGACCGGCTACCGGTACGGGCGGTGGAGCACACCGACCAGCAACGCCTTCGAGGAGGCGGTCACCGAATTCTACGGCGCCGCCGGCACCGTCGCGGTCTCGTCCGGCAAGGCGGCGATCACAAATGCATTGCTCGCCTGCGTCAGCCCCGGCCAGCACCTGCTGGTCACGGACAACGCCTACGGACCGACCCGGCGGTTCAGCGACGCGTTCCTGTCACGCTTCGGGGTCGAGGTGACCTATTTCGATCCTGAGATCGGGGCCGGAATCGCCGGGCTGTTCAGGCCCGAAACGGTGGCGGTCTATACCGAGGCTCCGGGATCCCATACCTTCGAAATATCGGACATCCCGGCAATCGCCACGGCCGCACACCGGCACGGCGCCGTTGTCCTCATGGACAACACCTGGGCCAGTGCCTTGTACTTCGATGCGTTCGCGCACGGCGTCGACATCGTGGTCGAGGCCGTGACCAAGTACATCTGCGGGCATTCCGACGTCATGATGGGCGTGATCGCCGCCAACGAGACATGGGCCGGACCGGTCCGGGAGATGGCCAAGCTGCATGGAAACGGCTGCGGCGGGGACGATCTCTACCTTGCGCAGCGCGGGTTGCGGACGCTCGCGGTGCGGATGGAGCAGAACGGGCAGAACGGGCTGGCGCTTGCGTCCTGGCTCGAGTCGCGCCCGGAGGTCAGCCGCGTCCTGCATCCGGGACTGCCGTCCCATCCCGGGCACGCGCTGTGGAAGCGCGACTTCACCGGTTCGAGCGGCCTGTTCGGGTTCGTGCTGAAACCGGGCTATCCGCGCAACGCGCTCGCGGCGATGCTCGACGGGCTCGAACTCTACGGCATGGGCGCGAGTTGGGGCGGGTACGAGAGCCTGATCCTGCCGCTCGACCCGACATCCGACCGCACGGCAACCACCTGGGACGAACCGGGCCAGCTGATGCGGGTTCATGCCGGGCTCGAAGACATCGACGACCTCATCGCCGATCTGGGTGCGGGGCTGGATCGTCTCTCCTCCGCCACCGCGCGCACGGGATGATGCCCGGACGCGGGCTGCAGGAGACAGCGGGGCCGCGCATCCGGGTGCTGATCGGCTCCAGGGTCGCGATCGGTCCTGGAAAGGCGGATCTGCTGGCTGCCATCGACCGGACCGGATCGATTGCCGCTGCCGCCAGGGAGATGGGGATGTCGTACCGGCGGGCCTGGAGCCTGGTACGGCTGATGAACATCGACTTCGTCTCGCCACTGATCTGCAGGACGACCGGCGGACGCGGAGGCGGAGGCGCCCGGCTGAGCAAACTCGGCCGCGAGGCGCTGCAGCGCTACCGGCACATCGAGGCCAAGGCGGGGGAGAGCGTCGCGGACGAGATGGCGGCGTTCGGCCAGCTGCTGCGCAGCCCGCCGACCGACGGACAGTGAGTGATCGATGTTTCACAAACTGCGCCTGTCCGGTCTCGTTGTCCTGGGCCTGATCGCCCTCTGCACTCCGGGCCGGGCCGCAGACAGCAACGTGCTGGTCTTTGCGGCCGCGAGTACCCGCGACGCAATGGATGCCGCCATCGCCGCCTGGCGCGGAGACCGGGACGTGCAGGTTCACGGGGTTTACGCCTCGTCGGCGGCGCTCGCCCGCCAGATCCAGGACGGAGCGCCAGCCGCCCTTTACCTCTCGGCCAACATCGCCTGGATGAATGCGGTTGCCGGGAGCGGCCTCCTGTCCGACCGGAATGACTATCTGCACAACCGGCTCGTATTGATAGCCAACCGGGAAATGGTGCCGTCCCGGCCGGTCGACAGCGCCGGCGACATCGCGATTCTGCTGGGAAATGACCGGCTGGCACTGGCGGAGACCACCGGGGCGCCGGCCGGGATCTACGCGAGGACGGCTCTTGAGACTCTCGGGGCCTGGGACTCGCTTCGCGGCCGGCTGGCGGAGATGAGCAACGTCAGGGGAGCGTTGTTCATGGTCGAGCGCGGCGAGGCACCCTTCGGCGTCGTCTATCGCACGGATGCCCTGGCATCGAGCGGGGTCGAGATCATCTGGGCCGTGCCGGGAGAGGCCCATCCGCCGGTGATCTACCAGCTCGCGCTGCTCAGCCAGGCCGCCGACAATCCGGATGCCGTCGACCTATTCCGCTTTCTGCAGTCCCCGGACGGTCAGCGGTTCTTCACCGATCGGGGTTTCGGGCTCGCCGGATGATGCAGGGCCTGACCCCGCTCGAGACCGAGGCACTGGCGCTCAGCGCCCGTGTCGCCGGCTGGAGCGTGCTGATCTGCCTTCCCGCCGGCATCGCCGTCGCCTGGGTTCTGGCACGTCGCCGGTTTCCCGGAATGTGGCTGCTGGACGGCATTGTCCACCTGCCACTGGTGCTGCCTCCGGTGGTGGTCGGGTACGTCCTGCTGGTTCTCCTGGGCCGCAGCGGGCTCATCGGCGGCTGGCTGTATGCGACCTTCGGGGTCACGCTGGCGTTCAGCTGGCAGGGAGCGGCGGTTGCGGCGGCGGTCATGGCGTTTCCGCTGATGGTGCGAGCCGTGCGCCTCTCCCTCGAGACCATGGACCGGGGTCTCGAGGACGCGGCACGCACGTTGGGGGCCGGAGAGCTGCGGGTGTGGATGACCGTCACCCTGCCCCTGTGCCTTCCGGGTATCCTGACCGGGACCATTCTCACCTTTGCCCGCAGTCTCGGAGAGTTCGGAGCAACCATAACCTTCGTCTCCAACATCCCCGGCGAGACCCGGACCCTGCCACTTGCCCTGTACAGCGTCACGCAGGTCCCCGGTGATCCTGTCCCGGCCATCAGGCTGGCGCTGATTTCGGTGGCGGTGGCCCTGCTCGCGCTGGTGGTCTCGGAGCTGATGGCCCGGCGCATGTCGGCACGTCTCGGCACCGGTCCATGATCACGGTCGATATCGGCGTCCGGCTGGGGAGTTTCAGGCTCGACGCTGGGTTCGAGGCCCCGTCAAATGGCATTACCGCCCTGTTCGGCCGGTCCGGGTCTGGCAAGACCACCGTCGTCAAGTCAATTGCCGGGCTCGTGAAACCGGACCGGGGGCGGATCGCCGTGCACGAACGGGCCCTGTTCGACCGCGAGGCCGGGATCAACGTGCCGACCGCACGCCGCAACCTCGGGTACGTGTTCCAGGAGGGCCGGCTGTTTCCGCACATGAGCGTGCGGCGCAACCTGCTCTACGGTCGTCGTGATCACGGCGGACAGGGTCCGGGCCTTGAAGAAACAGTGGCGCTGCTGGGGCTTGCGGATCTCCTGGACCGGCTGCCGTCCTCATTGTCCGGTGGTGAACGCCAGAGAGTTGCCATCGGGCGTGCGCTGCTTGCCGCTCCCCGGCTGCTGCTCATGGACGAGCCTCTTGCCTCGCTTGACGCGGAGCGCCGGGCCGAGATCCTGCCCTATCTCGCCGGATTGCGGCGCCTGCGCGATATTCCGATCATTTATGTCTCGCACCAGCTCGACGAGATCCTGGGTCTCGCTGACTGGCTGGTACTGGTCAGCAACGGCAGGGTGACGGCGAGCGGACCGGTCGAGCAGGTCGCCTCGGAGTGGCGACTTTCGCCCGGTCTCGACCGGGACGAGACGGTGGTCCTTGCGTGCCGGGTCCGTGACCATGACCCCGACTATCACCTGACACGGCTCGCCTGGAGCGGTGGCGATCTCTGGGTGGCCGGTATCGATGCCGACCCCGGCCGCGAGGTACGACTGGGGATCAGGCCGCGTGACATCACGATCAGCCTTCTTGCGCCTGAGCAAACCAGTGCGCTCAACGTGTTCCCGGCACGGATCACCGGCTTCGAACCGGCAGGCAGGGCCGAGATCGACGTCCTGCTTTCGGCCGGTGACGCCATCCTGCGCGCCCGGGTGACCAGGCGCAGCGTGAGCGCACTCGGCCTGGTCGCGGGCACGCAGGTTCACGCCCTGATCAAGGCCAGCGGAATCGATGTTACCGTGCGCGTGCGTCACTCCGGGTAGGCGGAAAAACTGATCCCCCCCGGCCGCGCGATCTGGTCGACGAGCGCGATTTCCCACTCGAGGTACTCGTTCATCGCAGCGCGGACTTCCTCTTCCGACGTTCGGTCGTAGGCGCGCAGATACACGTCGTCGAGTTCACCCACAGGGTCCGCCATGCCGGCCGCCATCGGCAGACCGGCCTGCTCCCAGGCCTGGGTACCGCCGGCAACAACCCGGATGTCGAGGCCGCTGTCGGCAAGGTCCGCGGCGGCAAGCGTCGCGGCAACACCGTCGGGCGAGGTCAGCACCACCGGGCCGGCGGGTGCGATCTGGCGGAGCTGTTCGACCAGGCGCGCCCGGATCGCCGGACGCGCGCCCTGCGGGTGTCCGGCCCGATGGTCGAGACTGCGCTGCAGGTCGATGAACAGCGCGCCCTCGAGCCCGCTGACCTCGATGGCGTCGATGGTGGTGACCGAACCGGGGTCGAGACCGAACACGGGCGCCGCACGCGGTCCCCGGCTGATCGCCTGGCCATCAAGCCCCGAGGCCAGAACCGCGACCTCGCATCCGCCCAGCTGCTCAAGCCAGCTTGCGGTCATGAGAGCCCTGGTGAGGCTGTCATCGACCAGGACCACCCGCGCGTTGCGAATCGCAACATAGGAGTCGGTGGCCTGAACCAGCTGCCCTCCCGGGGCGTGGCGGGAATCGGCAATGTGGGCGGTCAGGAATTCCTCGATGGTCCTGACGTCGAGGATGTAGAGCGCACGGTGGTGCTGCTCCGCCCGCCAGCACTCAAGCGTCTGGCGGTCGATCATGGTCACCCCGAAGCGCCGCGCCACCTGTTCGGCCCGTTCGAGTCCGACCCGGTTTCCCCTGCCGGTCGGTTCCGGCGCCACCCGATCCTGGCCGTGTTCAAGCTCGAGCCCGGCGAGGTGCCACCCCATGGTGCCGTTTTCCAGTGCGAAGACCGGGTTCGGCACCCCGGCATTGATCAGGGACTGGGCACCGATGATGCTCCGGGTGCGCCCGGCGCAGTTGACCACGATGGTCGTCTCCGGATCCGGGACCGCGTCGTGGACCCGGTGCACCAGTTCCGCGCCCGGCATGTCCACTCCGCCCGGTATGTTCATGACCTTGAACTCGTTGATCGGGCGTGAATCGAGCACCGCGACCCCGGCACCTCCCTCCTGCAACTCGGCCAGCTGTCGCGCAGTGACCGACGGGGTGCCATAGGCATGTTCGATGAACTCTCCGAACGCCTTGCTGGGCACGTTCAGGCCGCTGAACAGTTCAAGCCCCGCGGCCTGCCACGCGTTGATGCCGCCTTCAAGCACGGCGATGTCCGCATACCCGTACCGCGACAACACGGTTGCGGCCCGGTCGGCCTCGCCTGCACCGTCGTCGCACAGCACGACCGGGGCCGTCCGGCGCGGAATGGCGTCGGGTGCCTGGATTTCGAGCCTGCTCAGTGGAATGTTGCCGCACAGCAGGATGTGTCTACGCCCGAAACTGCCCTCTTCCCTCGGATCGACCAGGGCGAGTTCCCCGGACCCGGCGAGCCGGTCCCTGAGCGTGGTGGCGGTTATTCTCGCAGTCATCCTGTCGTCTCCCTGGTTCGTTCCGCCCCGCCGTCATCCGCATGGATCGGCACGGATCGCTGCTGGTCCTCGAAGGCCTGGCCGTACAGATGCAGGTGCATCAGCGGTGCCTTGCCCGGGCTCGCGATGGCGTGGATGTCGTCCGGCATCAGGCACAGACCCTCACCCGGTCCGATCGCAACCTCGCGGACCAGTTCGAACCTGTCTGGCCCGAGCCGGCGGTACAGCCGGTTGAGCTCGATCCCGTGGATACCGACGATCACGGCCCACGTCCCATGGTCATGTGGCGGGGTCTCGCAGTCGCCGTCGCTGGAAAACAGGTAGAGCGCGTGGCTGCCATCCGGCTCGCAATGGAGCAGACGGGTATCCTGTTCGTCGTCCCCGGTGGCTGGAAACTCCTCGTGCGGAAACAGCTCGGTGCGCCGTGCCAGGGCAACCAGCTGTGCCCGAATCTCCCGCAACACCACCCGGTCGATCCCGGACCGTTGTGCGGTACGGGTCCGGATGCGATTCATGGTTGCGCGCACCTCTCGGATACGCTCATCCGTTTCTGTCATTCCGCCGCCATCCGTTCTGCCGCTTCGAGTGCTTCCACCGCCTCGAACCAGCGCTGTTCGGCCGTCTCGATCTCGCGGTCGATTTCCTTCTTGCGTCGCGCAAGCGCGACGCCGTCCATTCCCGCCTGCTCCCAGGTTTCGGGATCAGCAAGACGATCGACGAGGTTCCGGCGTTGTGCCGTCAGTTCATCGAGCTGTCGTTCGGCACTCCGTGCCGCCCGGCGCACACTGGCGGTGTCCCGGCGGCGGTCCGCGGCCGCCCGGCGCGCTGCCTGGCGGCGCGACCCGCCGGTCCGGACGGTTCCACGTTCCTCCCTGGTCCGGGCATGCCGCTCCGCGTACTCGTCGAGGTCACCATCGAAGGGCCTGACGGTGCCATCCGCGACCAGCCAGAGCCGGTCGACGGTCATCTGCAGGATCCTGCGGTCGTGGCTGATGACGATCACGGCGCCGGGAAACTCGTGCAGTGCCTGGACCAGGGCATCCCGGGCGTCGATATCAAGGTGATTGGTCGGTTCGTCCAGGATGAGGACATGCGGCGCATCGTGGGTGGCGCATGCGATGGCGAGCCTGGCCCGTTCCCCGCCCGACATGAAACGCGCGGGCGTCGTCTGGGCGTCCAGGACAAGTCCGAAACCGCCGAGCCGGGCCCTGACGCGGTCCATCGAGGCATCCGGCATCAGCCGTGCCATGTGATCACAGGCCGAAAGATCCGGATCGAGATCCTCGATCTGGTGCTGTGCAAAATAGCCGGTCCGCAGGCGTCGGGCCCGGTGAAGCGTTCCCGAGAACGCCGGCAACCGGTCGGCGACGAGCCGGGCGAGAGTCGACTTGCCGTTGCCGTTGCGGCCAAGCACCCCGATCCGGTCGTCGGGATCGAGCCGCAGGTCAATGCCGCGCAGCACCGGTTGACCGGGATCGTAGCCGGTCGAGACCCCGTCCATGGTCACCAGCGGCGGAGCCAGTTCCCCCGGGACCGGGAAGCTGAAAACCGTGCTCGGCTCACTCGCGGCCGGCGGCGGGATCTCGAGCCTGCTCAGTGCCTTCAGCCTGCTCTGGGCCTGGCGGGCCTTGCTGGCCTTGTAGCGGAAACGGTCAACGAAGGCCTGCATGTGCCGACGCTGTTCCTCGCGTTTTCGCGCGGTTGCGGCATCCAGGGCCCGGCGTTCCTCGCGCACGCGTTCGAATGCATCGTAGGAGCCGCGGTAGAAGACAAGCCGGGCGTTCTCGATGTGGAGAATGCCCGTGACCACGCGGTTCAACAGGTCGCGGTCGTGGCTGACCAGGATCAGGGTACCGGGGTATCGGGCGAGATGCGCCTCCAGCCACAGGGCAGCCTCGAGATCGAGGTGATTGGTCGGTTCGTCAAGCAGCAGCAGCTGTGGCCGTGCGAACAGGACGGCGGCAAGCGCCACCCGCATTCGCCAGCCGCCGGAAAACCCGGACAGCGGCCGGCTCATCGCGATCTCGTCGAAACCGAGCCCGGCAAGGATGCGGGCGGCCCTCGACGGAGCCGCGTGGGCCCCGATGTCGGCAAGCCGTGTCTGGATCTCGGCGATGCGTCGCGGGTCGCTTGCCTCGTCAGCCTCCGCCAGCAGCGTCGCGCGTTCACGATCGACGGCGACAACGAACTCAAGCGGGGACGCCGATCCGCCCGGTGCTTCCTGACGCACCATGCCGATGTCGCGGCCGGTCGCTCCCTCGATGTCGATCGAGCCCTGGTCGGGTTGGAGTCCCCCGGTGAGCAGCGTCAGCAGGGTCGTCTTGCCGGTTCCGTTCCTGCCGGTCAGCCCGACCCGGTGGCCGGCCGGGACAATCGCGCTTGTCTGGTCGAACAGCAGTCGTCCCGCCATGCGGAACGTCATGTCGCGAATGCGGATCATGCCTGCCTGATACCACTGCTGACCGGACGGTGCCACTTCCCGCCTGTCGGAGCCATCATCGGCTAAGTCACGGTATGGCGGGCTGCAAAGTCCTCGTCGATCCTGACACCCAGCCCGGGTTCGTCAGGGATGTCCACGAACCCGTCCCTGACGACAGGCGGGTTCGTGGACAGTTCGAACAACAGGGGGTTGGCGCCGAGAGAATACTCGAGGATGTGAGCGGCCGGCGATGCGGCGGAAACGTGCAGACCGGCGGCGAACATCAGGGCTCCGCCCCACAGGTGCGGTGCGAGCCGGATCTGCCAGGCACTGGCAATGGCGGCGATCCTGACCGCTTCGGTAATGCCGCCGCAGATCGCGAGGTCGGGCTGGAAGATGTCGGCAGCCCGCAATTCCGCGAGATCGCGGAAGGCAAACCTCGTGCTCTCGCTCTCGCCGGTGGCGATCGGGATATCGGTGGAAGCACGAACCTCCGCAAGTCCCCGCTTGTCGTCGGCGGTGACCGGTTCCTCGAACCAGGCGATGTCGCACGGCTCGACCAGGCGACAGAAACGCTTGGCCTCGGCCACGCCGAAAGTTCCATGCGCATCGCACATGATATCTATGTCAGGGCCGAGCGCCTCGCGGGCCGCGTGGACCCGTTCGGCAGAGTGGCGTGGTTCACCGTCGGCAACACCGACCCGCATCTTGACGGCACGAAACCCACCACGCTCGACATAGGACTGCAACTGGCGTCCGATTTCCGCAGCGGGCGCCCAGCCGCCGGAAGCATAGGCGGGCATCCGGCGGTGCCGGCGTCCACCGAGCAGCCGCCACACTGGCGCGCCGAGCGACCGGCCGAGAATGTCCCACAGCGCCATGTCGATGCCGCTGATCGCGGAGACGGTGATGCCGCGCCGGCCCAGCACCGGAAACACGTGGCCGCGATCGAGTGCGTAGTGTCCCCGGACTCCGCTGTACATCATCTCCCACAACCGCGCGATGTTCCGAGGGTCCTCGCCGATCAGCGCCGGTCCCAGTTCCCGCTCGACCAGCACCGCAAGCGCCCGGTTGTCCCCGGCACTCGCGACCGTGGCCTTGGCCTCGCCGTATCCGACCACGCCGCACTCGGTCCCGATTCTGACCAGTGTCATGTCGAAGCTGCTGGCCACGCCGAAATCGGAGCGATGGCGTTGCTCTTCGGGTATCGGAACGCGGATCCAGCGTGCGGTGACCGAGGCTATCTTCATGGCGGCGCTCCGGGCGGAAGCGGTATGGCGACCCCGGCAGGACTCGAACCTGCAACTCCCTGCTTAGAAGGCAGGTGCTCTATCCGGTTGAGCTACGGGGCCGTTGGATCAATGGGTCCAGGCATCCATCCTGTCGAAGGCGAAGTTGTCGGCGTACGCCTTCGGTTTCGACACCGCGGTTCGCGGTTCCCGGATCTCGTACACCAGGTTGTTGCGTTCCGCGTACGCGATCGCCTCCTCACGGGTCTCGAACCGCAGCCTTACCTGGCGACGGGTGTCACCTGCCGCGACCCAGCCCATCAGCGGTTCCGGGCGACGGGCGGTCTCGGGCACGTGTTCGAGAACCCAGTTGCGGGTGCCCTGCTTGCCCGACTGCATCGCGGTTCTCGCCGGGCGGTAGATTCGGACGGTCATGGAACGGTCCCCCGGGGCTGGTCCGCATGCAGGTGCGGACAGGATGACACGCTGGTCGGGGTGGACGGATTCGAACCGCCGACCCTCTGCTCCCAAAGCAGATGCGCTACCAGGCTGCGCTACACCCCGCACTGTCGCTTCTGATACGTGCTGGCAGGGGACTGCGCAAGCCGTTCCGTATGCCTGCCAGGCCTGTCTGGCCGGACAATGTGGACCCGGCAGAAGTCCTCCATGCCCTCCTTCGGGCCGAACCCGTAGCCCGCCAGGGTGACGCCGCGCGGGCCCTGCCCTGCCGGGATCCGGGGTGTACGTCCCACTCTGCTGTACCGGCGACGAACCGCTCAGGTCTTCGCCGGTCCGGCCCTGGCCGTGCCCGCAACCGGCGCTGTCCGGAGCCCTGCGGCCGTGTCTTCGAGCTCGAGAAGCAACTCGCGGATTTTCTCCCTGCACAACCGTGCCTTCTGTCCGATGCAGACCAGTCCGGAGGCGCTGGTGACCCGTGCCGGCGTCACGCTCCACCTGTTTCCGACCACATGCAGTTCGGAAACGTGGCCGGCGGCATCCACGATGAGTCCCTTCGCCCGAATGATGCCGAGTCGCTCGTCGACAAGCCTGCGCGCAAGTTCCCGCACGTTCACGGGTACTCCGGGTTTCAGCACCACGGTGTCGTAGAGCGCGTCGTCATGGCCGACATCCGGGGCCGTGGCGGAGGTCGGGCCAAGGTCAAGGAGGATGTCGGCGGGAACGCGCCGCAGCGTCGAGGTGATGATGTTCCCGTGTCCAGTCTCGGATGCAACCCAGGCTGTGACGGCTTCGATCGCGTCCCCGCCGACCAGCTCCGACCTGGTCAGAACCACGATGTCCGCGTCAGCCAGCTGCCGGATGATCGTATCTCCCATGAACCTGTCACGTGCTCTCGCGCGTATTGTCTGCACATCCGCGAGAACAACGGTTCCATGCAGTTCCATCCCGCTGACCAGCGACGCCGTCGCGGCAATGGAGGACGGTATGGCAACGCCGGATGCTTCGACGAGAACATGATCGGGGGGCGTGTCCATCCGCGCGAATTCGGCCAGGGCGTCGGCAAGGCTGTCACCGAAGGCACAGCAGATGCATCCACCGGCAATCGAAACCAGATTCTCCGACCTCGCAACGATCAGGTCCTCGTCAATCGGCAGGGCGCCGAATTCATTGACGAGTATTGCGAGGCGGCACCCGTTTGCGCTGCGCAACATCCCGTTGATCAGCGTGGTCTTGCCCGCGCCCAGGTATCCACCAACGACCGTGAGCGGGACGCGCACGCTCATTGTGCCGCGGCCTCGAAGATACGCCCGCCCTGGACAGTGCCCCATACACCCACATCCTTCAGGGATTCGGGAGCGACGGCCGTGGGATCATCTTCCAGCACCGAAAAGTCGGCCGCCTTGCCGGTCTCAACGGAGCCGATCTCGCCGTCCAGATGCAGCGTGTAGGCCGCGCCCAGAGTGATGGCGTTCAGGGCCGTAGCCACGGAAATCCGTTCGTGCTCGCCCTGCACCCGCCCTGACGCGGTGATCCGGTTGACCGCGGCCCAGGCGGTAAACAGGGGTGCAAGCGGCGTTACCGGCGCGTCGGAGTGAATTGCCATCGGAACACCGGCCTCCAGCGCCGTACGGCACGCGTTCATGCGCGAGGCCCGTTCGGGTCCGACAGTCAGACGATAGTGTTCGTCTCCCCAGTAGAAGTGGTGATTGGCAAACAGGTTCACGCACATGCCCAGCTTCTTCATCCTGCGAAACTGGGCTGCGTCCGCCAACTGACAATGCTGCAGCGTAAACCGGTGGTCGGGGCTGGGGTGCTTGCCAAGCAACGGCTCCAGGGTGTCCAGCACCAGTTCGGTCGCCTCGTCGCCATTTGTATGGGTATGGACCGGAATTCCCGCCGAAAGCGAACGACGATAGATCTCGGCCAGGTGCTCGGGCGCGATGTACCAAAGGCCGTTGGATGCTCCATTGAAATATCCCGGCCATCGAAGGCGCGCGGTAAACCCCTGGATCGAACCATCCGCGACCACCTTGATCCGTCCCAGACGCAGGCGATCAGTGGAGCGGTCCCTGATTTGCAGGGCGTAGTTGACCAGATCCTCGGGCGTGTGACCCATGAAGAACTTGAGCGGCACCACCCGGGCCGGAAAGCTGTCCTCGGAGGTGACCCTCACCATCATGTCGACCGCGTCCGGCTCGAGACGGGAGGCAAGGTCGGTGATCGTCGTCGTTCCGGTCCGCACGCACAGTCGGGCGAAGTCGCGCAGCCCCGCTTCATCTGCATCCGTCAACGAGCGGTCGAAGCCGACATGACGGCCGACTGGCGTGTAGACGTCAGGCCCCTTCAGCGGTCCGAGCGGGAGGCCATCGTCTCCGAGCGGAATGCCCGGGTGATTGACGCCGTGACACAGCAGGCCGGCCAGCTCAAGCGCCCTGGAGTTGACGTTCATGATGTGGCCCGAGGCATGCAGCACGCCGACCGGCCTGCTGCCGGAAACCCTGTCCAGATCGTGGCGTGTCATTTCGAAGTTTCCCAGATAGATCGGATCGAACTGGAAGCCGCCCAGGGGTTCGTCGGGATCGGTCAACTCACGCTCGGCCCCGGACAGACGGTCGAGGACCGCGTCCAGGCTCTTCAGGCCCGGCCACCTGCGCCCGCCCGGGTCGACCCGGTCGAAAAATCCGCAGTAGGTCTTGCGCCAGAGCGCGCCCTCCATGGTGTGCGCGTGGCCTTCGACGAAACCAGGCATGAGGACCTTGTCGGAAAACCTCTCGTCCAGGACGTAGTCTCCCCATCCTTCCAGCTCGGCCAGCGTGCCGGCGCCCAGAATGCGTCCGTTACGCGTGGCGACGTGGGTTGCAAAGGGACGCGCGGGGTTCATCGTGATGATCCGCCTCGCCGCAAAGATCGTCGTTTCAGGCACGACACACTCCCCTGTTGACAGTCGGAACGAGAGCCGGTCCAGGTGCTGCCGCACTCCCTTCGGGAGGCTGGCGCCAGCCTTCATGAACCACTATCGCTTACCGGTCGACGTCGGTTAGTCTTCCAGCCAAGGATAATCCACCGGGGGGTGAGCTGATGAAACATCTGGTCAAGGGGATGATCGTGTCCACCGTGCTGGCGACGATTGTGGCCGGCCATGCGGTCGCCGATGATCCGGTTCGAGGCGGGACCCTCATTACCGTGCTGGGCTCGAACCCGCGCACGCTGAACGGGGCGGTACAATCCGGCATCGTGACCGGCTACCCGACGGCCCAGCTTTTCGCATCGCCCCTGCGGTACGACGAGGACTGGACTCCGCAACCGTACCTGGCGGAATCCTGGGACGTCAGCGATGACGGGCTGACGGTGACCCTGAACCTCGTGAAGAATGCGGTGTTCCACGATGGTCAGCCGCTCACGTCCGCGGACATTGCCTTTTCGGTCGAGGTGATCAAGGCCAACCATCCGTTCAAGACCATGTTCGCGCCGGTCGAGACGGTCGAGACGCCTGACGAGCACACGGCGGTACTGAAGCTGTCGAGGCCGCACCCGGCCCTGATGCTGGCCATGTCGGGGCAGCTGATGTCGATCCTGCCCAGGCACATCTATGGCGACGGACCGATCGAGGCAGTCAAGACGCATCCGCGCAACAACGAGAACGTCGTCGGCTCCGGCCCCTTCAAGCTGGTCGAGTTCAAGAACGGCGAACATGTGATCCTGGAGCGCTTCGACGACTTTTTCATCGAGGGTCGGCCGTACCTGGACAAGATCGTGATGCGCATCATTCCCGATATCGCCGCGCGGACAATCGCCTATGAGAACGGCGAGCTGCACATGGGGGCGTTCGAGTCGAACCCACAGATGGTCAACCGGTTGAAGAAGGTCGACGGACTTGTGGTGACACCCGAGGGATACGGCGCCATCGGTCCGCTTGACTGGCTGGCCATGAACACGCAGCGGGGGCCCCTGAAGGACGTACGCGTGCGCAAGGCGATTGCCTATGCGGTCGACAAGAATTTCATCCAGAAGGCGTTGATGCAGGGTACCGCGGCTGACAGCCGGACGGGCATTCACCCTGACAGCCCGTTCTACTTCAGCGAGGTCGAGATCTACGACGTCGATCTGGAGAAGGCCAACTCGCTGCTGGACGAAGCCGGGTATCCCGTGCAGGACGGCAAGCGCTTCGACCTGACCATCGATTTCGGCTGGCCCGGTGTGAAACCGCAGGTCGAATACGTCAGGGCAGCCTTGAAGAAAATCGGTATTGCAGTCGAGGTCCGGGCGTCGGCTGACTTCCCGACCTGGGCCAAACGCATGGGTGAAATGGACTTCGACATGTCCTGGGATACCGTGTTCAACTGGGGTGACCCCGTGATTGGCGTACACCGGACCTATGTATCGGACAACGTCGGCAAGGGAGTCTGGTCCAATACCCAGGGCTATGCAAATTCCAGGGTGGACGAGATCCTTGCGATGGCCGCAGTCGAATCCGATGCCGAGAAACGCAAGGCTCTTTACAAGGAATTTCAGACAATAATTGCAGACGAGCTTCCGGTATATCATACGAATACACTTCCCTATCATACGATATATTCGGGCAAGGTCGGTAATCCGCCGTTGGGAATATGGGGCACGTCGACACCGATCGACATGACGTACCTGAAGGACTGACGAGCGTGGCCGGGGCGGGACACCCTGCCCCGGTCATCCACCACAGGGCGTTTCAGTGAGAGTCTTCCAGTCCCTTCTGATCCGCATCTTCTACGCGGTCATCCTGTTGACCGCGGTACTGATCCTGAACTTTTCTCTGATGTACCTTGCCCCCGGGGATGTCGCGGACACGATATCCCAGTCCATGGGTGGCGCCGATCAGGAAGTGCTTGACCAGATCCGGGCCGATTACGGGCTGGATCAGCCGTTTCTGGTCCAGCTTGGGCGTTATGTCGGAAGGATCCTGCACTTCGACCTCGGCTATTCCTTCTTCTACAATGACCCGGTTACCAAACTGATCCTCGAACGCCTGCCGGCAACGCTGCTGCTTGTATTCACCGCGCAGATCCTGGCCCTTGTGGTCGGGGTGGTGCTGGGCGTGATCTCGGCCCGCCAGCCGAACGGCATCGCATCGCATTTCGTGACCATGCTGGCACTGTTCGGCTATTCAGCGCCGGTGTTCTGGACCGGTATCCTGCTGTTGATCGTCTTTTCCCTGAAGATCCCGTGGTTCCCGGTCGCCGGCATGCAGGATGTGACCATCGAGGGCGGGTTCATGGCGCATGCACTGGACGTGCTTCGCCACCTCGTCCTGCCAGCGATCACGCTGGCCTCCATCTTTCTCGCGCTGTACTCCCGGCTGGCACGCGCCACCATGCTGGAGACCCTGGGCTCCGACTATGTGCGTACGGCCAAGGCCAAGGGACTGCCGGAACGACACGTGGTGTACAAGCACGCGCTGAAGAACGCGTTGTCGCCGGTGATCACCCTGGCAGGACTGCAGTTCTCGGCGGTTGTTTCGGGCGCGGTGCTGGTCGAGACCGTCTTCAGCTGGCCCGGACTGGGAACACTGGCCTTTCACTCGATCATCGCGCGCGACACGCCGACGATCCTGGGCATCCTGTTCTTCTCGGCCCTGGTCGTCATTGTCGGCAACCTGCTGACAGACCTGGTACTCAGGATGATCGATCCGCGGCTCAGGGGACGCGGCGCATGAGCAACAGGGTTATCACGGCCGTAAGGGCGCGCAGTCCGGTCGCCGAAGCCTGGGACATGTTCGTGCGCAACCACGCGGCGGTTGCGGCACTGATCGTGCTGTTCCTGATCGCGGTCGGCGCGGTGGCGGGACCGTACCTGTATCCGACCGATCCGTTCGACATGGTCTGGTCACCATTCTCGCCGCCGGGGGAACACGGATTCCTGCTCGGGACCGATTACCTTGGCCGGGATCTCCTGGCGATGATCATCAACGGTGCGAGGGTCTCCCTGCTGATCGGTCTGGCCGCCGCGATGGTCTCGATCTTCATCGGTGTTACGATCGGAGCCGTCGCCGGGTTCTACCGCGGCTGGGTCGAAGAGGTGCTGATGCGGATCACGGAGTTCTTCCAGGTCCTTCCGACCCTGCTGTTTTCCATGGTCCTGGTCGCACTGTTCGGCGCGTCTCTGGCCATGATCACCTTTGCCATCGGCGTGGTGTCCTGGACTGCGGTGGCCCGCATCACCCGGGCCGAGTTCCTGCGAATTCGCGAGCTCGAGTTCGTCATCGCCTCGCGCGCTTCGGGTGCTCACAACGCGAAGCTCATGTTTGCGGTGATCCTGCCGAACGCGATGCCGCCGATCATCGTGCAGTCAGCCCTGATGGTCGGCACGGCGATCCTGTTCGAGGCCGGGCTGTCCTTCCTGGGCCTGACCGACCCGAACGTGGTCAGCTGGGGGCAGATCATCGGCTCGAACCGCCAGTACATCCTTGACGCCAGCTACACGGTGACCTTCCCCGGGCTCGCGATCTTCATCACGGTCCTGTGCATTTCGCTGATCGGCGACGGCCTGAATGATGCCCTCAACCCGAAACTGAGACAGCGGTGAGCCTGCTGCGCGTCAGGAACCTGCGAATCGAGCTCAGGACCCGGGTCGGGGTGGCGCCGGTCATCGACGATCTCAGCTTCGACCTGGCCGAGGGCGAGGCGATCAGCCTCGTCGGGGAAAGCGGTTGCGGCAAGTCGATGACGGCACTGGGCGTCATGGGACTGTTGCCGCAGCAGATCGGGAGCATTGCATCCGGGTCGGTTCAGTTCGACGGAGAAGAACTGGTCGGCGCCAGCGAGCGGCGGATGAGGGAGATCAGGGGCAACGAGATCTCGATGATCTTCCAGGAACCGATGACCTCGCTCAACCCGGTCTATACCGTGGGCGAGCAGATCGCGGAAGTCCTGCGCGCGCATCAGAACCTCTCGCGCACCGCTGCATGGAATGCCGCGGGCGACCTTCTGGACGCAGTCCGTATCCCGAACCCCCGCTCCCGGCTGGCGGACTATCCGTTCCAGATGTCGGGCGGTCAGCGACAGCGGGTGATGATCGCTATCGCCCTTGCCTGCAAGCCGAAGATCCTGATTGCCGACGAGCCGACGACGGCACTGGACGTGACGGTGCAGGCGCAGATTTTCGATCTGTTGCGGGACCTGCGGCGCGAGACGGGAACCTCGATCATCCTGATCACCCACGACATGGGCGCGGTGGCCGAAATGGCCGACCGGATGATCGTCATGTATGCGGGTCGCACGGCCGAAATCGGTCCGGTCGATGCACTCATCAGCCATCCGCGCCATCCGTACACACGGGGTCTGATTTCCTGCGTGCCCCATATCCAGGTGCCGTTGACCGAAACCCGCGACGAGTTGACGGAGGTGGCCGGGGTCGTGCCCTCGCTGTCGGAGTTCGGTGCCGACGCCTGCCTCTTCGCCTCGCGGTGTGTCCATCGCACGTCCGAATGCGACAGCAGTCGACCCGGACCCGTCGCCTTCGGTCCGGACCATACCGCCGATTGCTGGCACGCGGAGGCACTGTGAGCACGCTGCTGGAGGTCCGGAACCTGCAGGTCCGGTTCGCCGTGAGGCGCCGCGGTATCCTGGGGCCCAAAAGCTATCTGCACGCGGTGGATGACGTGTCTTTCACCGTTGCGACCGGCGAAACCATGGCCATCGTCGGTGAGAGCGGATCCGGCAAGACGACCGCTGCACTGGCCATCGCACGGCTGGTCAATGCCGCCGGTGGATCGGTCAGTCTCGAGGGTGAGGAACTCCTGGGTCTCAGGGGCGAGGATCTGCGCCGGCTGCGCTCCAAGGTCCAGTTCATTTTCCAGGACCCCTACTCCGCACTCGATCCGCGCCGCCGCGCCGAAGCACTGGTCCGTGAACCGCTGGACGCATTGACGGACAAGTCACCGGAGGTCAAGCAGCAGATCGTTGCCGAGCTGTTTGCCGCAGCCGGCCTGCATCCGGAACAGCTCCGGCTGTTTCCGCACCAGTTTTCCGGCGGACAGCGCCAGCGGATCGGCATCGCCCGGGCGCTCGCAACCCGACCGAAGCTGGTCATCTGTGACGAACCCGTCTCGGCCCTCGATGTCGCTGTCCAGGCGCAGATCCTGAACCTCCTGCGCCGCCTGCAGACGGAATACGGCCTGACCTACCTGTTCATCAGCCACGACCTGGGGGTCGTGCAGCACATGTCCGATCACGTTGCCGTGATGTACATGGGCCGGATTGTCGAGTACGCGGACCGCATCCGCCTGTTCAACAGGCCGCAACACCCGTACACCGCGGCACTGCTCTCCGCCGTCCCGTCGATCGACATGTCGTCCCGGTCGCGACGGGAGCGGATTCTCATTCCCGGTGACCCGCCGGATCCGGTCAGCCTGCCGAAAGGGTGCCGATTTGCCAACCGCTGCCCGATTGCACGGGATATCTGCACGTCGCGCGAACCCGCGCTCATCGAGATCGAGGCGGGCCACAGTGCTGCCTGTCACTTCCCGGGTGAACTGGCCTTGCAGGAGTCACGTCGCCAGTCATCGTGAACGGCGGGATCAAGCAGCCGCGCCGAATTGCGGTCCCCCCGTGTTTGCCTGCCGCTCCATCACGACAGCCGGGATGCCTGAGAGGCCAGTTGCCCGCGACCGCGTGAGCTCATCCGGTGCCGGTTCGGAACGGCGTTCGTCGGCCGGCCAGTTCGTGGCGCTGTTCCGGACCCAGTACGAAACCGGACCGCGCCTTTCCGTTCGCTCCACGTCCTCGAGCGCTGATATCCGCACGCCGCCAGCTCCGCCGGATCGGATGAACTGCCGGGCTGGTCAGGGTGAACCGGATTCCTGAAAGTCGTTTGTGCTACTCCGTTCGCGATTTCACCTGCGACGAAGACCACCGCGGGGGCCATGTGCGCCACATGTCGCGCAACCCCGCCTGCCTGACCAACGCAGCATCGTCATCGTCCGCTGCCAGGGCCGCTTGCGCTACCTGCCCGAGGCCAACCAACACCATGTCGGTCGGCGCAGGACGCCCTCGACGCCTCGTGCTCGTTTGTAAGTTCCCAGACAAACAGTGCCCCGCGGCTCTGAACTATTCGTCAATCCCGTTGAACCGTAACCGGAGCACCCTCCAGCCGCTCTCGGTCGGCCGGATTCATCCAGAGCAAGCCCCTCACCCTGAACAAGAAAAGTTCCCGCAGTTCCGGGGCTTTGGCTTGACCCGGAGTCCGGCCGCTCTTAGCATCCGCCTTCAACGCGTAGTGACTCTGGAGACCGACTGTGCTCCCTGACGCGGTTCAACCTGTGCGCTTCCCGTGGTTTGACTACTCCCGCTATTCCTTTTCTCTGGGAATCGATACCGGCAGTCTTGTTTATCTGTCCGGCCATACCGCTTCCGAACACGATCCCGAAACTGGACGGATGGTGGTCAGGGGTGACATGCGTCGGCAGGCCCGTACTGCCTGGGACAAGATCGGGGCCATACTCGAAGGTGCGGGAAAGACGCTTGCCGACGTGGTTCGGGTGGTTGAATACGTTCGACCCGAAGGTATCGAACGCTATCGTGAGGCGGCATCGGTTCGCGATGACCTGTTTGGCGACCACCGGCCTGCCGTCAACACGGTGCCGGTTAGGGCACTGTTGCGACCGGATGCGCTGATCGAAATCGAAGTGACGGCGGGTCCGGTTGATGCCCCATTGCCCGGACTGCCGTCAGCCCGGGTGTCAGCCGGCGTCATATTCCTGCCGACGATCGAGCCCCTCGACGGCGACGGCAACATTATCGGTGCCGGCGATGTCGTGGCCCAGACGGAAGCCATTTTCGAACGGGCCAGGGACATGCTGGCGGCGTTCGGTCTGGGTCTCGACCGGGTGGTCAAGACCCTGGACTATCTCACGCCGGCGGCTCTGGCCGATTACCGCGGTACCGGAAAGGTGCGAAAACAGTTCCTGGGGCCGGTCTACCCCGGAGCCGCCGGCATCATCATGCCTCGACTGCGCCATCCCGAAGCCCTGATCCAGTACGACTTTATTGCCGCGCTTGATCCGCCGGTTGCTGTCAATCCTGGCTGGAGCCGCTATGATCGTTTGACCTACAATCCGGGCGTGCGCGCAGGCAATCTGCTGTTCCTGTCCGGACAAGGGTCCCTTGATCCCGAAACCCAGCGCGTCATGCATGACGGCGACCTGGTTGCGCAGGCAGAATTCACCTACGGCAATGTTCTCAAGGTGGTAGAGGCGGCGGGCGGCCACGCCGGCAGCCTGGTCAAGACCATCGAATATGTGACACCGCCGGCACTGAAGGAATACCGTCGCGTTGCCGACGTGCGATCGCGACTGATGCGGCGACCGTTCCCGGCTTCGACAGGTTTGGTTTGCGAGGCCCTGCTGCGGCCGGAAATGCTGATCGAAGTCGATCCGTTTGCTGTGCTGGATTGAGCGGCCGTATGTCGTTGCTCACCGACGAACTCAGGTCATGGATCGGCCGTGAGGCGGTCTACCCGGCGCAGGAAGAGATTGGACGCGCCGGCATCCGGTACTTTGCTCTGGCGCTGGGCGATGACAATCCGCTGTACCGGGACGACGATTACGCCCGGCAAGCCGGGTTTCCCGCGCTGGTGGCACCACCGACAATGATTGTCGAATCCTGTCAGTATGCCGTCGGTCCTCCGGACGATCATGGCTATATTGGCCATGCTTGGGACTTGCCGGTGGATGGGTGCCGAATGATCCGGGCAGGCAATGCCTACGAGTTCTTTCGACCGGTCCTGCCTTCCGACCGGATCTCGGTTGTCTGGACACTCGAGGACATCAGCGAGCGGGCCTCTTCCCGAGGCGGTACGCAGCTGTTTGTGACCTCGGTTGCGCACTACCGTGACGACAGTGGCGAATTGCTGGCCATCAACCGCGAAACGCTGGTCTACCAACCGCTGACCACCGGCCGATGACGACCTCCCGGGTGGACACGACGATCGCGCAGCCCGGCCAATCGCTGACAACGGGACACAAGACCTTCTCCATTGTCGACCTGATGCTGTACGGCGCCGCTACCTGGGACTGGCACCGCCTGCACTACGACAGTGAGTACACGAGCCGGATGCAACTGCCAGGTCCGGTGGTCGACGGTCAGATCTATGGCGCCCTGTTCGCCAGACAGGCCGTGGACGCGTTTGGTCCGACGGCGTTTGTCCGGAAACTGGAATTCCGCATGCGCGCCATGGTGTTTGCCGGTGAAACTGTGCAGATCGACGGCGTGGTGCACGAGGTTCGCCATGATCCCGACGCTGACCTTGTTGTCCTCGATCAGACGCTGACCCGTGATGGACGACCTGTCGCAGACGCCCGAACCGAGGTCCGTGTCCCGCGCTGATCGTTTATCCGGCGAGTACCCGCAGCGTCGTTCGCACGGTTTCGACGTCAGCACCGTGCGGGGGAAAGGCGACGATGTGGCGAAATCCCGCCTGTTTCCGGATTTCCAGCGCCCGGCGGCACTCGGCGGGAGTGCCCGCGATCACAAGATCGTCAAGGATCGGACGCGGAATGACCGAGGCCGCCTGGGCCCGGTTGCCGGCCAACCAGGCGCTCTTGATCCGGTCGGCAACGTCGCCATGGCCGTAGCCATGCATCAACTCATGATAGAACTGTCCCATGCCGCCGATGTAATAGGCGAGATGCTCGCGGCACAGTCCCCGCGCTGAGTCACCGTCTTCGCTGCACGCGGCCAGGGTCATGGCCGCCATATCGATGCCGTCGGGGTTACGCCCGACCGATTCCGCGCCGGCGCATAACGGGTGACGGACGCGCTCCAGATGCCGGACCGACACGTGGGTCGGCAACCAGCCGTCGGCAATTCGGCCGGTTTCCCGTACCGAGCGGGCTTTGAGCGTTGCGAGGTAGATCGGAATCCGCTTCTGCACCGGGCGAACCGGCATCCGGAAGCCGCGGAGCTGGAACCGTGCGCCGTCATGGTCAACCCGTTCGCCGGAGAGCGCCAGGCGAATGATGTCGACCACTTCGCGGGTGCGGGACAGGGGATTTTCGAAGCGGCTTCCATGCCAGTTTTCAATGACAATCGGGCCGCTGGTACCGAGACCGATGATGGCGCGACCATCGGACATCTCGTCCAGGGTTGCAAAGCTCTGTGCCAGCAGCGTCGGCGAGCGCGAAAACACGTTGACAATTCCCGTCGCCAGTCGCAGGCGGCGGGTCTTTCCGGCGAGCAGGCCGAGAAGTGTGAACGCATCGGATCCGAACGCTTCCGGCATCCAGACCGCTTCATAACCGCAGGATTCAGCCAGTTCGGCATACCCTGTCGCATGTCGACGATGCGGGGCGGTGCTGAATGGCGAAACATAGGAAAGGCGCATCAGTCGTGCTGCCGGGTCGCTCAGTCAAACGGTGTTGGGGACAGGTTTGACAGCAGTTCCTTCAACTGGTCGCGTTGAACCTTGCCGGTGGAATTGGAAGGAATGCTGTCGACAACGAAATAGTGCCGCGGCCGCTTGAAGTCGGCCAGGTTGGGACTCTCGCGACAGAACCGGTCGAGGGTATCGGAATTCAGCGCCCCGTCCGCCGTGACAACGGCCGCACAGACCACCTCGCCCCACTTGCGGCTCGGCAGACCGACCACGGCGACATCCACCAGGTCCGGATGGGAAAACAGGACATTTTCGATCTCCGACGGATGGACGTTTTCGCCACCGGTCTTGATCGTATGATCCATGCGCCCCATCACGGTCACAAAACCGTCCTCGTCGGCGAATGCCGCGTCGCCCGAGAAATACCAGCCTTCACGCAGGGCAGCGGCGGTCTTCTCCGGGGACCGGAAATACTCCTTCATGATGCTCGGGCCGCGTGCGATCAACTCGCCAACTTCTCCAGGTGCAGCCAGGTCTTCCGGGCTGTCGGCGCCGGAGCGAACGATGCGCACGTCCATGCCGACGGCGGCCTGACCGACGCTGCCGAGCTTGTCCGGGCGAACGCGGTAATCGCAGGCGGTGACCGCCAGACCCTCGGTGAAGCCGTAGATATTCAGGAAGGTGTCGGGAAACAGGGCCATGCAGCGCCGGGTCACGTCGTCGGCCAGGGTTTGGCCGCCGTAAAACCCGCACCGCAGGCTACGCAGCGAATAGCGATACAGATCGGCCTGGACCATCATGACCATCTGTGTCGGAACGCCGTGCAGGACTGTGACAGTCTCCTGGTCGACCAGGGACAGCGTTTCCTCGACATCGAAGCCACGCGTCATGACGTTGATACCGCCGAGCATGACGAACGGCACAAATTGCAGCTGCAACTGGGCGATATGAAACAGGGGCTTGTTGTTGAGAATGCAGTCGTCGTGCCGGAAGCCGCATTCGAGCGACATGATCATGGCGCCGAACAATTCGGCCGCATGGGTTCGAACCACTCCCTTGGGCAGACCGGTCGTGCCCGAGGTGTACATGATGAAGGCGGGGTCACCGAGGCCCGCGCCCGGCACCGGTTCCCGGTCCGATGCCGGCGCCAGGAATGCGGAGAACGGGATTTCATCACGCTCCGGCGTGTCGCCGACATAGATCAGTGCCTGAAGGCTGGACAACTGGTCGCGGACCGGCGCGACCCGGTCGCGCAGCGATTCCTCGAAAACCAGCAGCCGCGCCGCGCAGTCATTGATGATGTACGCGACTTCGTTGGCAGCCAGCCGGTAGTTGATCGGCACCGGGACCGCGCCGATCTTGAGCAGCGCGTACAGCCCGGTGACCATCTCCGGCAGGTTCCAGGTCAGGAAGGCGACGCGGTCGCCGCGGCCAATGCCCCGGGCGGCGAAGGCGTTGGCAGCCCGGTTGACCTCCTGGTTCCACTGGCGATAGCGCCAGCGACGGCCTTCGAACACCAGGGCCGTCTTCTCCGGCCACTTCCGTGCGGCCTGCGCAAGCGTCATTCCCAAATTCATGGCGAGTCCGAGTTGCCTGCGGAACCGAGAAAACCGTAGGCTGAATGGCCGGTCATGACAAGGATCCGGATCCTCGCCGTGCGGGTCTCTGACCGGTAACCCCGCAGCGGGGGCGGAGCAGCACAGACGATGGATTTTGACCCGCCAGAAGAACACCGGTTCCTGCGAGACAGCGTTCGCCGGTTTTTCGCCGACGAACTTCCGGAAAGACGCATTCGCGAAATGGACCGGTCGCGTCGGGTGCCGCGCGCACTCTGGAAACGGTTTGCCGAGCTGGGATGGCTGGGCATGTCGGTCCCGGAAGAGCATGGTGGCAGCAACGCCGACGTGATGACATCGGCCGTGCTGTGTGAGGAACTGTCACGACAGTTTCCGTCATTGGCGGTCAACTGGGTATTGATCGCGATGACAGCGCGCATGTTTCGCGAATACGGGTCGCCGGAACAGCAGGCAGAATACCTGCCGCGACTGGCGCGCGGCGATTTCATGATGGCGTTCGGAATGACCGAACCCGGCGGTGGTACTGATATCCTCCAGTTATCGACTCGCGGCGCCATGCGGGACAACCAGTGGTCGGTCACGGGGCAGAAGCTCTACACGTCGTTCGCCGACGATGCTGATGCGATCCTGGTACTCTGCCGCACCGAACCGGTGCGGGACGGCAGGCGTGCCGGCGGTCTGTCCCTGATTCTGATTTCGCGCCGGCAGGATGCGGTGACGGTCCGTCGTCTGGAACTGATGGGCATGCGGGCGGGCTGCACCTGTGAAGTGTTTCTGGACGAGGCCCGGGCCCCGACTGATGCCCTGGTCGGGGAGGCTGGCCGGGGCTGGTATCAGTTGCTTTCATCGCTCGATGAGGAACGGATCCTGTCAGCCGCAATCTATGTTGGAATTTCTACGGCTGCACTGGACCTGGCCGTGCAACATGCAAGCGAGCGGGTTGCTTTCGGCCGTCCGGTTGGCGGATTTCAGGCGGTGCAGCACCCGCTTGCCGAAGCTGCGACGGAACTTGAACAGAGTCGGCTGTTGACGTTCAAGGCGGCCTGGCTGCTTTCCCGCAACCGCGCGTGTTCGGTCGAAGCGGCGATGGCCAAACTGGCAGCCTCGGAGACCGCCATTCGCACCACTGACCGTTGCATGCGGGTGCTGGCGGCAAGTGGACTGGTCGAGGATGGTCCGATGGAACGGTTGTTCCGTGATGCTCGTCTTGGGCCGTTCAGTCCGATATCGAACGAGATGGTGAAGAACTTTCTCGGCGAACGCCTTGGTTTGCCGCGCAGCTATTGATTGGCGTGACCGTTCCGTCGTCCCGCGGAATTGATCACCCGCACGACCTATCGCCCAATCGGCACCACGGTTCCGAAGACCGTACGGGACGGTGTGCATACATCAGCGCGATCAAGCCCGGTCGAACGGTTTCCGTTTTCAGGCCGTAATGCTCCTCAACCTATTCATGGTTCGGTCCGGACAGGAGCGTCACGTTGACCCATCTTTAACATTTGGTTCAAAAAGTCTTTTGTAATCAGTCGGATAAGATTCCGAGTGGCACTACAAGTGGGCACTTGCAGCAGATCATCCGCGGTACAGGCGTGGCTCTGCAGTCGGGCTCAC
>MPMT01000118.1 GCA_002238645.1 Alphaproteobacteria bacterium bin52
CGGCCATCCGCTCAGGCCGGCGCAATGTTGCGCTGGCGCTCGCCAACGAACGGCTGGCGCTCAGACCCGGGAGCGCTGTGAACGGACACTTCCTGCAAGAGGCCCGGGCCATCGCCGCCTGACGCCCGCTGAATGTGCGCCAGCAGACGAAAACCCGTTCAAATGCGGTTCATTGGCGACTATCTGGAGCGCCATGCAGATGATGTTCCCGAGTGTTGTCAGGCGCCGGGTCTTGACCCATCGCGATCCAACGCGATCAATCGCCTAGGGCGCTGATCGGCGTTGAAGCAGTGCGCTGGGCTGGGGAACGAGTGACCACGGGCCTTGGAATGAAGCACCGAGTTCGCGAACCATATCCGCAGACCCCTAGCACTTCTGGGAGGAGACAAGCATGCCGTTCTACGAAAAGGGCGACGTCCGCATCCGTTACGAGGAGGTCGGCAGCGGCTTTCCGCTTCTGGTTACCCCGGGCGGCGGCCTCAACTCTCGTATGAGCAACTGGCCGACAGCGGTCATTAACGCGATGGATGTCTTCAAGGACGACTTCCGCTGCATCACGATGGATCAGCGCAACGCCAATGGCGGCGAGAGTGTGGGGCCGATAGCCGTCGACGATCCGTGGGGCGCCTTCGCGGACGACCAACTCGGGCTGATGGATCACCTGGGCATCCGCGAATTCGCCTTCATGGGCTACTGTATCGGCGGCTGCTTCGCCGGAACGCTTCTCGACAGAGCCCCCGAGCGCGTCACTGCCGCAATATTCTGCCAGTCTGTGGGCCACCGTCCGGAAGACCCCGATGTCATGTACCGGTCCGGTCGGGACGGGTGGGCTCCCGAACTGCTCGCAGGGCGCCCCGACCTGACGCAGGACCAAGCCGACAAGTATCTGCACAATCTGTACCGGGCAAACCCCGACTTTCTCTACAGCGTGTCGCGAGACGTAATCCGCAACTGCCGGACGCCGATCCTGGTACTACCGGACGACACTCCGTCTCACCCGCACCAGACCTCGGTGGACGTTGCCTCGCTGGCGCCGAACGCCGAGATCACGGTCTTCCCGTGGACGTCTCCCGCCGAGCTGAAGGAACGCACGATCGAACGTGTGCGCAAATTCATCCACACGCACGGCGCCGCGCCGTAAAGTCAGCCCTTCAGTCGCTCGGCCGTTTCCGCATCCGCATTCTCCGCTGCCGTGTAGGACGGCAGCGCCGTCACCCTGTCGAAATAGGCCTGGGTCGCCGCGGGCAGCGTTTCGCTGACCATGCGGCGGTATCCGCGCATGGTGTAGCAGATGCTCAGATCCGCGGCGCTCATTGCCCCGCCCGGCAGATAGGACCGTCCGGACAGCGCCGCATCGATCGCCGCGACACAGGCCGTCGCCCGGCTCTTCATCTCCGCCACGACGGCATCGAGTTCCGGGTCGAACTCACGGCGATGATTGACGATCTCGCCCAGCGGCCGGGCGAAGGTCGCCTCCGCGAACCAGCTCCATTGCAGGTAGTGCGCGTAGCCGGGGTCGTCCCGGGACGGCTGCAGCCGGCCGTCGCCATAGCGGTCCAGGATGTATTGCAGCATGGCGCAGGACTCGAACATGGTCATGTCGCCATCGGTCATGACCGGCACCTTGCCGACCGGGTTGAGCGCCCGCCATTCCGGCGTGGCGCGATATTCGGCGGCGAAGTCCACCGGCACGATCTCGTAGGGGACGGACAGTTCCTCGCACACCCAGATGACGCGAAAGCCGCGAGTCTGCGGGGCGTGGTAGATTTTCAGCATGGCGGTGCGCCTCCGGTCCTGTGCACTTATTATTGCGCATAGTACGACAAACGCATCGCCCTAGGACCGCAGCCTTCCAAACGGGAGAGAGACCGACATGCAGAAGTTCCCATTGAATACCGCGCCGGAGGATCTGGAAGACCGGTTCGCGACCGCATTCGGCGGGCAGGTGGCGGTCGAGCGCCCTCTCGCCGCCAGCGGCATGGGCGCGCGCGTGTCCGGCATCGACCTCAGCCTCCCGTTGCGTCCCGCGCAGGTGGAACTCCTGCTGGATACGCTCAGCCATTGCCGGTTGATGACCCTCGCCGGACAGGATCTCGACCGGTTTTCCCTCGCGGCGTTCGAACGCTTCGCGAACCACTGGGGCGCGCCGGTCGCGCATCCGTCGAACTTCCTGCGCGGCGGCAAGCCGGCGCAGCAGGACGGCGCCAGCGACGGCGCCATCGTCTATCGCCCCTACGCGGACCGGAAGGCTGCCGCCGCCGACGCCACGCTGCCCGGAGAAGTCGAATGCCTCCCGCATGAGTCGCCGGCGGTGCTCGTTGCGACGAATTTGCTCGGCGATGGCGAGAGTGACGCGCCCACACTGAAGAACGGCGGCTCCTGGCACACCGACATCGAATACGAGCCGCTGCCCATCTATGTGTCGATGTTCCTCGTCCATCACGTGCCGGTGGCGCGGGAAGCGTCCAATGGGCAATGGGTCGAACCGCCTGCCGATACGGGCCCGGCGCCCTACCACCCCGGCTCCGATGATGAGCTCATGGCGCTCCGCAAGCGCCTGCCGCTGAACGGCGAAACCGCATTTGCCGATACCGCGGCCGCATTTGCCGCACTACCGCCGGAAGAACAGGCAAGGCTTGAAGCGCTCCGGGTCCGCCGTCGTCTGAACGCAGGCGACGAAGGCTGGCTGACGGAACTCGTGCGCACCGACCCGCGCTCCGGCGTCAAGTCGCTGCACAGCCCGGTTTGGGCTTCACGGCCGGGAATCCGTCCCCCGATCGAGGTCGACGGCATGACGCCCGATGCCTCCCGCAGCTTTCTGGACGACCTCGAGAAACACGTCCTGCAGCCGCAATTCCGCTACGACCACCAGCACACGCCGGGCGACGTCACCATCTGGAACAACTACATGTCCCTGCACAACTCGCCGCCGATCAAGATCGGAATCGACAAGGCGGACGATGCGCGGTTGCTGTATCGGCTGAGCTGCAAGGGCGCGCCCGCTGCCGTCCTGCCGCGCGACGACGATCCGGCCTGGATCGAGAGCCACATCACGGCAGGCTACCGCTCGCCGGACTCCATCGTCGGCGCGGCGCGTTAAGCCGGACCGGGACTCTGTGGACATGGATGTGGACCCGGTAACCGGCGCCGGCATGGATACCGGATCGTCGGTTGAGAGTGCGCCGCTTTCGCGCGGCGGCGTCGATATCCGCTTCGACGCCGGCGGCAGCGGGGGGCGGGTGCTGGTCATGCTGCACGGCATCGGCGGCAACGCGGCGGTGTGGAATCGGATGCTGCCGGTTGTGGAGCGGAACTGGCCGGGGCGCTGGGTCGCCGCCGATTTGCGCGGCCACGGGCGCTCGGCCCACGCGCCGCCCTACGGCTATGCCGTCTTCGCCGCCGACGTGGCAGGCGCGATCGGCAACCCGGACGATGAACTGGTTTTGCTCGGCCATTCGATGGGCGGCGTCGTGGCGATGGCACTGGCGACCGGGTGGTTCGGCGTCAGCGTGCGCCATGTCTTCGCGTTCGGCGTCAAGATCGGCTGGACGGCGGAGGAGGCCGCGCAGATGAAGGGGCTGGCCGCCAGACCGGCACGGGTTTTCGACAGTCGGGCGGAAGCGGTCGAGCGCTATCTTCGGGTCTCGGGCCTCGCCGGCCTGGTCGACCCCGACGCGCCGGAGGCTCTGGCCGGCATCGTCGAGGCGAAGGGTGGCTTCCGGCTGGCGGCCGACCAGGGCATCTACGCCGCCGTCGGGCCTGCAGTCGGCGATTTCTACCGGGCTGCCGCGGCGCCGGTCCGGCTCGCCGCGGGCGAAGCCGACCCGATGGTGTCGCTGGCCGAGATGCAGACGCACGATCCGCAGGCCGCGCTGCTGCCCGGCCTCGGCCACAACTGCCATGTCGAGGCGCCGGAGCGGGTCTGGGAGCCGTTCGAAAGGACCCTGGAGGGTTGACCCGCATTTCCCAACCGGGGGTCATGGTCTGCGCGGTACTGTCGGGCGGTCAGCCTTCGTAGAGGTTCCGGGCGACGACATCTTCGTTCCAGTCCAGGCCCACCCCGGGCACATCCGGAATGTGCACATGGCTGTCCCTGATCTCGTAGGGAGTTTGCAAAATCGGATCGGCCCAGTCCTGCCACTCCAGCCAATGCGCGGTTTCGGTCACCCGCATCGCATGGGCGCCAACCTCGGGATAGAGGTGCGTTGACATCGGGAC
>MPMT01000030.1 GCA_002238645.1 Alphaproteobacteria bacterium bin52
TCCCCCGCATGACCTCGATATAGGCCCGGCACAGGAGTTTCACGGCGCGGAACGGCAGGCTGTAGAGCAGCGCGGCCGCAAGACCGGCGGCAACGGCCAGAAGCGATGCCAGCGCGCAGATATAGACTGTCGCCCACAATCCCGACAGCAACAGAGGGCCGTAGCGAAACACGATGTCGATGTCGAACGACATGGCTTTTCCCGACCCGACTAGTACGCCGCCACGGCCGCGTGGCGTTTCTCGAACCAGGCCCCGGCGCGGGCCAGGACCAGGTTCATGGCAAGGTAGATGGCCGCCGCGATCAAGTAGGTTTCCAAAGGCCGGTAGGTGACGGAGACCACCTGCTGGCTGGTGCGCATGAGTTCGGTCACTGCGATCACCGAGATCAGAGACGAGTTCTTGAGGATGCTGATCGTCTCGTTGACAAGCGCCGGCAGAACCAGACGCATCATCTGCGGAATGAGAATTCTGACCCTGATGGCCAGGAGTCCGATCCCGAGCATGCGCGCGGCCTCGACCTGCCCGGACGGGATGGACAGCAGGCCGCCCCGGAAAATCTCGGCCTGAAACGCTGCCGTGTTCATGGTCAGTGCGATGATGGCCGCGGCGATCGGCGGAACGTCCAGGCCGATCGCCGGCAGCAGGTAGAAGACGATCAGGAGCTGCACCAGGATAGGCGTGCCCCGCCAGAAGCTCCGGTAGGCGGCCGAAGCCCGCCGGATCGTCCGGTTCCGCGAGATCAGGCCGAAACTGAGCCAGAGCCCAAGGATCATGCCGGCGGCGATGCAGACCGCCGAGACCATGGCGGTCATCGCCGCCCCCACGAGGAAGGCGTTGTAGTGGTTCGAGATGACGCCGAGAAAGTCCACCGACGAGACCTGTCAACCGCCGTCGCCGTCAGCCGGACAACGCCCGCGCTCCCGACCGCCCGGCCGGCGGCGACGATCTGGCGGTCGATGGCGGGAGTCTAGTTTTGCGGCACCGGCAGCTTGTCGGCCGGCAGGTCCATGGGCCCGCCGAACCATTTCTTTTGCAACGCGGTCAGCACGCCCGACTTGTTCAGCGCAGCGATCTGCTTGTCCATGAACGCGGCCAGCGAAGCGCTTTCTGCATCCTTGCGCCCGGCCCAGCTGAAATACTTCTTGGGACCGAACGTCGGCAGCACCATTTCGAACGTGTCCGGCCGCTTGCGAACCAGATCGAGCAGGTTCGGCAGGCTGTTGCAGACGGCGGCGATCCGCCCGGCCGCGAGATCGGCGAAGGCCTCGTTGAAATCGACGTATGTCTTGATTTCCTTGACACCCTTGCCCGAACTCGCGAGCCCCTTGGCAAAAGCCTGAAGGGCCTGCAGCTGCGCCGAGCCTGCCTGCGAGCCGACGGTATGGCCGGCGATGTCCTCCGGCCCCTTGATCGAAGCGTCGCCCTTGCGCTTGACCAGCGCCATGGTCGCGTCGGCGATCGGCAGACTGAGCGCGTACTTCGCATAACGCTCCTTGGTGACGGTCACGGATGTCACGACATAGTCGAACTTCGCAGCGGCCAGGCCGGGAAGGATACCCTGCCAAGGTAGATCGAGCCGCTTCAGCTTGACCCCCGGCAACGCCTTCATGACGTGCACCATGATATCCGTCGAATAGCCGACGATCTTGCCGTCCTCGACGAACTCGAAGGGCGGGAACCGTGCCTCGGTTCCAACGATGAACTCGCCCCGCTTCTTGATCTCGGCCAGGAGATCCGCATTGGCGGGTCCGCCGGAGAAGGCGAGGCACACTGCGATGGTCGCCCCGAATGCGACCGCACACGCTCGGTTCAATGAGGCAAACATCATGATCCTTCTTCATGTATATTGCACTGAGTGAAATGACATATCACAATATGAAAGCATAGTGAAGCTGCAAATGGGCTGGACGTCGATGACTGACCTTGTCTGTAAAGATCGGCACACCCGGCGGAGCCGGGACGCTTCCCGGCAAGGAAATGTTGATTCGTTTGCCATCGGGAGCGCCGGTTGCAACGCAGGAGAAGGTGACCGGACGCAGGCCGGCCCCGCATCGTCGTTTTCCTCATGTACGGGCAGGTCGCAACTGCGGTCCCGCTGGCGAATCCCCGATCGTGCCTGTCGACACCGTCCAGAACCGGTTCGGCGCAGTAGCAGCGTTGCGCGGAGTCGATCCACGGTCGGCGTGCGGAGCGGCGGACTGCATCGTCGGCCCGGACATGCGCGACGAGAGCAGGCTCCTTCGCTGAGTCGATGGGCTTCGTTTTCCGGATTCCGACAGCACGTACCGAACGCGCCTCCGGCCCGAAGCGGTGCGGCCGTCAGGCGGCCTGACAGCCGGACGCATAGTCGACGAAGGCGCCCGGGCAAGTCCCGCGCGATCCCAAACGGGACGGCTCAGGCGGTTCTCGTAGAAACCATTTCGACGGAACGGCCAGGCGTCGCTATCCGGTAGGATTCCGCCAGTAAATCTGGAGTTCCCGCCATGACATCAAGCAGCAGACGTTCAGGGCTCACGCTCGGCCGGCCGTTCGTCGGCATTCCCTCGTTCCTCCGTGCGCCGATCGCAACGGACCTCGATGCGCCCGACGCCGACATCGCGGTCTTCGGCGTGCCCTTCGACGAAGGATCGCCCTTCCTCGCCGGCTCGCGCATGGGGCCGCGCGCGATCCGCGAGCATTCGCTGCGCTTCGCCGCCCCGGACGCCGGGTTCTACGACCCGGAGACCGGACGCACCTACCTCGCGTACGAAATGGCGAACAGGACCATCGCCGATGTCGGCGATGTCGACGTCTGGCCGACCGACGTGAATAGCACGTTCGACAATGCCACCGACCTGACCAAGGCGATCCTCTCCGCCGGGGCGTTGCCGGTGATGCTCGGCGGCGATCATTCGGTGACCTATCCGGTCGTACGCGGCTACGAGGACGAGGCGCCGCTGCACGTCATCCACTTCGACGCCCATATCGACTACGCACCGTTCATCCACGATCTGCGCTTCACCAACATGCACCCGTTCCGGAACATCGCTCCGTTGGAGCATGTGCTGAGCCTCACCCAGGTCGGGATCCGCAGCCTGCGTAGCGCCGAGTCCGAGATCGTCGATTCGATCGACGACGGCAACCGCGTGATGACCATGGGCGAGTTCCACAACGTCGGCCCGCAAGGCGTCGCCGGAGTGCTGCCGCGCGATGCGCGAACCTACGTGAGCATCGACATCGACGTGCTCGACCCGCCGCTGATACCGGGCTGCGTGTCGGCCGAACCCAACGGGATGAGCTACGCGGAACTCCGTGACACGCTTGCCGCCATTGCGGACCACTGCACCCTGGTCGGGTTCGATCTCGTCGCGGTCAATCCGACCCTGGACGTGCGAACCGGCGTCACCTCCTACCTCGCCGCGCACACGGTGCTGGAGTTCCTCGGCAACATCTGCCGCCAGGCGCGCTGGGAACGGCACCGCGAGGCCCGTGCCGCGGCGCGCAGCTGACCGGTCGCGGCGCCCGCGTCCGTCTCATGGGGACACCGAGGGAACCGGCGGCCTGCCGCCCGGTCAGGAGTCCGGGACCGACCCGGCCGCGCGGAATTCGAGCGGCAAACTCAACTGCGCGTTCAGCGGTGGTTGCAGGTCAACCAGCAGCATCGAGACGTCGGACGCATGCTTCGACCCGTCAAGCCTTGCGCGCCAGGTCCCTTTCAGCGGATCACAGCGCAGGACACTGACCGGACCTGAATCCCTGCGCACGAGCACTTCCCTGGCCAGCAGCACGTCATCCTCGTTCTGAAGCCGGAGAAAGTACGGAGAGTAGGTTGCCAGTATGACCTGGCGCATCGCGTTTCCGTTTCCCGGTTCCTCGCCGGCATCCACTGCGAGATCGCGCACCAGGCTTGCGACGGCACCCAGTCGTCCAGGGTGAATGCCACCTTCCGGTTCTTCGATGCACAACAGCCTCCCCGCTCCCGGATCCTCCGCCAGTATCGCGAGGGCAAGGAACCGCAATGTCCCGTCCGAAATCCCGCTTGCCGGGAAGTGCCGGCCGTCCCGGTCCGTGATCGACAGACCAAGGAGCTGGAGGGCCTCGTCGCGAATGACATCGACACGGTTAACGGGAACCAGTTCCCGCAGTCGCGACGAAATGGTCGCGATGACGTCGCGGTCGCCGGTTTCCCCGCTGTCCTTCAAGCGGCAGAGCGCCGCGGCCAGGTGCGCTCCGTTATCGGAAACGGTGTCAGGGTCACGGCCCGGGCGATCCGGACGGCGCATGGCGCCCGGTTCCAGGGACAGGAGGCGCCAGCCCTGCATCTCCCGCCGCGCGGCCAGGATGGTCGGGGTTACAACGGTCGTGGTTGTCCCGACAATTGTTCGCGGCGCGTGGCGGGCCGGCGCCCCGTGTCCGAGCCCCGTGGAACCGCCGTCCTGGTGAACGACGATCTCGGCCCCCGTGCTGTTGCTCCGTTCGGTCGAAATGTACCCTGCTCTCGAACGCCTTTCGTTGTGGACCACCCGGTCCCGAAACCCGGACCTGGAGTGTGGGAAACGCAGTCTTTTCGCGGCATCACCCTTGCGGATCTGGCGCAGGGACTCCGAGCGGAGTTCCATGTCCGGGTACCGGCCGCGATCGTTCGGAACACCGGTTCCTCGCCCGATCTCGATCTCGTAGCGCAGGAAGGTGGACGTGGCCGATCCGGGGCGACCGAAATCGTCGCAAACCTGCCGCTCCACCAGCATCTCGGCGGCAATCCGGAACGAGTGCCTCTGCACGGAACCGCTGCGAAAAAACAGGTCGCCAGGACAGCCGGGGTTTCCGGCGCCGGTGCGAACGGCAGCCGCCGCCTCGACGATCGGCCTGTCCGCCAGAAGTGACAGGAAACGGATGGCGTCGAACATGTTCGACTTTCCGATCCCGTTCGGTCCGGCGATGCAGGTGAGCGGGCCAAAATCGACCGCGAATTCGACCAGGTTCTTGAAACCGTCCACTTCAAGACGGGTCAGCATGGCGATCTGTCCGGCCATCCGTTGCGCGCGGCACCCCGCGCCGATGGAGTACCGCCATCTCAGTCGGACACTATGGCGGGAAGGACCTCAGGATAGCAAGCAACAGCCCTTCCACAGGTACAGCTGGCGGGGAGCCACCGGAGGTGGCCCGTTGATCCCGGCACCGGTGACTGAGCGGAGTGTCTCGCAGCACCTGCGCAGCAGGACGGTGCGGCAGGGACAGTCTTCTGCCGACGGCCGCATTCTTGCAGACAATCTGCGGCGACGTCATGGTGGTGGCCGGTCCCCGGTCCACTGTCACTGGCCGTCACGGTCATCGGGAGGCGCCATCCGCGCCGGAACTTGACGCGTCCGGCCCTTGCCGCTAGCGTGCGGCCGCTTCGGTCCGGCTCGTCCGTCAGGGACGCGCGGAGCGAGCCATCCTACATTCGGCCATTTCGCATCCCGGCAGAAACGGCCGGCGGCGACGCGGCAACCGGAGAGTCACTGCGTGTTCGAAACCCTCACCGAACGTCTCGGCACCGCTTTCGACCGGTTGACCCGGCGTGGCGCCCTGCAGGAGGCCGACGTGACGGAGGCGCTGCGTGAGGTCCGGGTGGCGCTGCTTGACGCCGACGTCGCCCTGGAGGTGGTGCGCCCGTTCATCCGCCAGGTCCGCGAACGGGCGGTCGGGCAGGAGGTGTTCCGGTCGATCACTCCGGGCCAGCAGGTCATCAAGATCGTCCACGACACCCTGGTCGAGACCCTGGGGTCCGAGACGTCCGCGATCGACCTGAACGCGGTTCCACCGCAGCCGATCCTGATGGTCGGGCTGCAGGGCAGCGGCAAGACCACGACCACCGCCAAGCTCGCGAAACGGCTGTCAGGGGGCGACCCGAGAAAGGTGCTGATGGCGTCACTCGACGTCTCGCGCCCGGCCGCACTCGAACAGCTGCAGATACTCGGCGAACAGTGCGGCGTCGAGACGCTTCCCAATGCCGCCGGCGAGACCGCGGAATCGATCGCGCGGCGCGCGATGACCGCGGCGCGGCTGCGCGGCTACGACATCGTGCTGCTCGACACCGCCGGGCGGGTCTCGATCGACGGGGAGCTGATGGCCGAGGCGCGTCGGATCCGCGATGCGGTCAACCCGGTGGAAACCCTGCTGGTTGCCGATGCCATGACCGGGCAGGACGCAGTCAACACCGCACGCAACTTCAACGAACAGGTCGGCGTGACCGGCATCGTGCTCACCCGCATGGATGGTGACGCACGCGGCGGTGCGGCGCTCTCGATGCGGGCCGTGACCGGCGTGCCGGTCAAGCTGGTCGGGGTCGGCGAACAGCTCGACGCGCTGGAGGAATTCCATCCCGAGCGGGTGGCGGGACGCATCCTCGGCATGGGCGACGTGGTCAGCCTGGTCGAAAAGGCTCAGCAGGTGGTCGAGGAGGAGGAAGCCCAGCGCCTCGTCAGCCGGATGGCCCAGGGCCGGTTCGATCTCGAGGACATGCTGGCGCACTACCGCCAGCTTGCCAACATGGGCGGCATCGGCGGCATTCTCGGCATGCTGCCCGGGATCGGCAAGATCAGGAAGCAGCTCGACAGTGCCGGAATCGATGACCGGGCCATGCGCCACAAGCAGGCGATCATCCTGTCGATGACCCGGCAGGAACGGCAGTCGCCGCGTCTGCTGAACGCATCGCGCAAGCGGCGGATCGCCCGGGGGTCGGGACGGACCCTGCCCGAGGTCAACCGCGTGCTGAAGGAACACATGGAAATCGCCCGGGCCATGAAGCGCATGGGCAAGATGGGACTGATGCAGAAACTGTCCACGCTCACGGGGGGCAGCGAGCCGACCCCGGACATGCTGGCGCAGATGGGTCAGGTCCTGGGCCGGCACCAGCAGCCGGCCGGTCATCTCGCCCTGCAGGGACGGCGGGCAGGCAGGCGTCGGCAGGGCAGAAGATAGGCGCACGCGAACGCGCAAGGAGCACAGGAATGGCATTGAGAATTCGCCTGGCACGGGGTGGTGCCAAGAAACGCCCGTTCTACCGGATCGTCGTGGCGGAAAACACCGCGCCGCGCGACGGCCGGTTCGTCGAGAAGGTCGGGACCTACAACCCGATGGTTCCGAAGGAGCACCCCGACCGGCTTAGGGTCGACGAGGATCGGATCCGGCACTGGCTGTCTGTCGGCGCCAAGCCCACCGACCGGGTGCACAAGTTCCTGGGCGAACTCGGGCTGATGCCGGCCTTCGATGTCCGTCCCCAGCCGACGAAGTCGGCACCCGGCAAGAAGCGGGCGGAACGTGAAGCGGCGGCCGCCGCCTGAACTCCCACACTCCCGCCAGGACGTGTGCCTGGGGGTGATTGCCGGCGCGCACGGGGTTGCCGGCCTGGTGCGGGTGCAGAGCTTTGCCGGAAAGGCGGAGGATATCGCCGCCTACGGACCGCTCCACGATGTGGCCGGCACCCGCTACAGCCTCGAGGTGATCGGCCGTTCCCGCGGTCAGCTGCTGGTTCGTATCGCCGGGGTGGGCGACCGCGACGCGGCGACGGCCCTGCGGGGAACACGCCTGCATGTCCCGCGCAGCGTGCTTCCCGCACCCGGTGACGGCGAGTACTACCACACCGATCTGATCGGGCTGCACGTCGAACTCCGGGACGGCTCGCCGGTCGGTGTGGTTGCGTCGGTCCACAACTTCGGCGCCGGCGACCTGGTCGATGTCCGGCTTGCCGGCTCGCGCCGTACCGTGCTCCTGCCCTTCGACGCGGCGACCGTGCTCGAGGTCGATCTCGAGGCGGGCAGCATGGTGGTGGATCCGATGCCGGGCCTGCTCGACAACCACGCGGAGGGCAACCGGTGAGCACGGGTGAACCGGCCTGGCTGGCGACGGTGCTCACCCTGTTCCCGGGCATGTTTCCCAGCCCGCTCGCGCTGTCGCTTGCCGGCAAGGCGCTCGACGCCGGGACATGGAACCTCGAGGTCCTCAACATCCGCGACTTCGCGCGCGACCGGCGCGGTACGGTCGACGATGCACCCTTCGGCGGCGGGGCCGGAATGGTGTTGCGGCCCGATGTTGTCGATGCCGCGCTGGCGGCGGTCGACGGACGTCCCGGCCGGCGGGTGTATCTCACGCCGCGCGGCCGGCGCTTCGACCAGGCGATGGCACGCCGCTGGGCCGGCGAACCCGGCGTGGTCCTGCTGTGCGGGCGCTACGAGGGTCTCGACCAGCGGGTGATCGACGCCCGCGGGCTTGAGGAGGTCAGTCTCGGCGACTTCGTGCTCTCGGGCGGAGAGCCGGCGGCACTCGCCATGCTCGACGCCTGCGTCAGGCTGCTGCCCGGGGTGGTGGGAGCAGACGACGGGCTCGAGGAGGAGAGTTTCGAGAACGACCTTCTCGAGTATCCGCTCTATACCCAGCCGCGATGCTGGAACGACATGGAGGTCCCCGAGGTGCTGTTCTCGGGCCACCACGCCCGGATCCGCGCGTGGCGCCGGGACCAGGCCGAGCGGGCGACACGCGAGCGCAGGCCCGACCTGTGGGCACGCCGGATCGGCGCCCGCCCGCGCGGGAGCGGCAGCGACGTGTGAGACCGGCGCTCGCGGACCGCCGGCGCCGACGCAAGACACTGGACATTCGCGGCGTTGCGCGCGATAAGCGCGGCTTTGCTGGCGACCATGGTCCGGGCATTCGTGTTGGCGCCGCCACACGGGCCCTGCCCGGCGTGCATGCGAGGAACCGGCAACAGGACGAGGAGCGAACGGCAGCGCCGGCGTGGCGGGGTTGTCGCGCCGACAACAGGTCCGGTGTGATAGGCTCGCCGCCACGCGGCGATCGCGCCGCCCAGGCCGGGCAGTCAGAAGGGGACCGAGAGTGAACATCGTGCAGCAGATCAGCCAGGAACAGGTCGAGCGGCTCAGTGCACAGCGTCCGGTTCCGGTGTTCGGCCCGGGAGACACGCTCCGGGTTCACGTCAAGGTGGTGGAAGGTTCGCGCGAACGCGTCCAGGTATTCGAGGGCGTCTGCATCGCGCGCAAGTCGGACTCGATCAACTCCAACTTCACCGTGCGCAAGATCTCCTACGGTGAGGGGGTCGAGCGGGTTTTTCCGCTGCATTCGCCGCGGATTGCCGACATCGAGGTAGTCCGTCGCGGCCGCGTGCGCCGGGCCAAGCTCTACTACCTGCGCTCCCGACGCGGCAAGGCAGCCCGTATCCCGGAGAAGGTGACCCGGACCGGCCGGACCCGCCGCGGCGCGGCGAGGGACTAATCACGAGGACAACCGGGCAGGAGCACGCGCAATGGCGAATCCGCGTACATTGTTCGACAAGATCTGGCAGTCGCACCTGGTCGACCGGGAAGACGACGGCACCTGTCTGATCTACATTGACCGCCACCTGGTGCACGAGGTGACGAGCCCGCAGGCCTTCGAGGGGCTGCGCATCGCCGGACGGAAGGTGCGCCGGCCCGACCTCACCCTGGCGGTGGCCGACCACAACACGCCCACCACGGACATCTCCGAGGGGATTGCAGAAGAGGACTCGCGCATCCAGGTCGAAACGCTCGAAAGCAACGTGGCCGAGTTCGGGGTGCCATACTTCGGGCTCGAGGATGCCCGCCGCGGCATCGTGCACATCATCGGGCCGGAACAGGGATTCACCCTGCCCGGAATGACCATCGTCTGCGGCGACAGCCACACCGCCACCCACGGCGCCTTCGGGGCACTTGCTTTCGGGATCGGCACGTCCGAGGTCGAGCACGTGCTCGCCACTCAGACCCTGCGCCAGGCCCCGGCCCGCAACATGCGGGTTACCGTCGAGGGCAACCTGCCGTTCGGTGTCACCGCCAAGGATGTGATCCTTGCCATTATCGGCAGGATCGGGACCGCCGGCGGGACCGGACACGTGATCGAGTTCGCCGGCGACGCCATCCGTTCGCTGTCGATGGAAGCCCGGATGACGGTATGCAACATGGCGATCGAGGCCGGTGCACGCGCCGGGATGATCGCACCTGACGAGACGACCTTCGACTACCTGCGCGGCCGGGCCATGGCCCCGAAGGGCGGAGCATGGGAGCAGGCGGTCGCGTGGTGGCGGACACTGCAGTCCGACCCCGGTGCCTCCTACGATACCGAAGTGGTCCTTCAGGCCGCCGACATCGTCCCCCAGGTCACCTGGGGGACGAACCCCGAAGAGGTGATCCCCGTGGACCAGCCGGTCCCGGACCCCGCCGGCATCGAGGACGCACAGCGCCGTGCCAAGGTCGCCCGGTCGCTCGCCTACATGGGGCTTGAGGCCGGAACGCCGATTGCCCGGGTCCCGGTCGACAAGGTGTTCATCGGATCGTGTACCAACGGCCGCATCGAGGACCTGCGCGCCGTTGCCCAGGTGGCCCAGGGGCGCTCCGTTGCCCCCGGCGTCCATGCCATGATCGTGGCCGGTTCGGGCCTGGTGCGCGAGCAGGCGGAAGAGGAGGGTCTGGGCGACATCTTCCGCGAGGCGGGCTTCGACTGGCGCAAGGAGCCCGGGTGCTCGATGTGCCTGGCGATGAATGCCGACCGCCTCGAACCCGGACAGCGGTGCGCCTCGACATCCAACCGCAACTTCGAGGGACGCCAGGGCTACGGCGGCAGGACGCACCTGGTCAGTCCGGCGATGGCAGCGGCTGCCGCGGTGACCGGGCGGCTCGCTGACGTGCGTGAACTCCTGGCGGGAGCGGAATAGTGCAGAAGTTCGAAACCCTCCGCGGTGTCGCGGCACCGTTCGACATGATCAACATCGACACCGACAAGGTGATCCCGAAGCAGTACCTGAAGACCATCAGGCGCACCGGGCTCGGCAAGCACCTGTTCGCCGAGATGCGCTACCGCGCCGACGGGTCGGAGAACCCCGACTTCGTTCTGAACAAGCCGGTTTACCGCGACGCCAGCATCATCATCGCCGGCGACAACTTCGGCTGCGGCTCGTCGCGCGAACACGCGCCCTGGGCGCTGCTGGACTACGGTATCCGCTGCGTGATCTCGACCAGTTTCGCCGACATCTTCTACAACAACTGCTTCAAGAACGGCATCCTGCCGATCACCGTCTCCCGCGAGCAGCTCGACGAGCTGATGAAGGATGCGGAACTCGGCGCCAACGCGGTGCTCGAGATCGACCTCACCACCCAGGAGATCTCGCGGCCGAACGGTGAGAAGATCGGCTTCGAGGTCGAGCCGGCACGCAAGCACTGCCTGCTCCACGGTCTTGACGACATCGGGCTGACGCTGGCGCGCGAAACGGCGATCGACAGTTTCGAGGAACGCCGGGCCCGGGAACAGCCCTGGGTCTGAACGCGCACGAGGCCGCCCGGCCCGCGCCGAGATGCAGAGGAATACCATGACGCCGAACAGGAAGCTGCTGGTCCTTCCGGGTGACGGGATCGGGCCGGAGGTCGTGGGACAGGTGCTGCGCGCGGTCGACTGGCTGGCGCGCCGGCGCTTGGTCAGCTTTGACGTCACCGAAGGACTGGCCGGCGGTGCGTCATGGGACAAGCACGGCACGCCGCTCACCGACGAGACCCTGGCCGATGCGCTCGCCGCCGACGCGGTGCTGTTCGGGTCCGTCGGGGGCCCGGCCTATGATCAGCTGCCGTTCGAGCAGAAGCCCGAGCGCGGCCTGCTGCGCCTGCGCAAGGAAATGGACCTGTTTGCCAACCTGCGCCCGGCGATGGTGTTCGGACCGATGGCGGACAGTTCCAGCCTGAAATCCGAACTGGTGTCCGGCCTCGACATCCTGATCCTGCGTGAATTGACCGGCGGCATCTACTTCGCCGAGCCGCGGGGGATCGAGGATCTTCCGGACGGAACCCGCAAGGGCTATGACACCAACCTGTACACCACCCCCGAGATCGAACGGATCGGAAGGGTCGCCATCGACCTTGCGCGCAGGCGCCGCGGCAAGGTGACATCGGTCGAGAAGGCGAACGTCATGATGTCGGGCGTGCTGTGGCGCGAGACCATGCAGCAGCTGTTCGAGGCCGAGGCGGACGGTCTCGAGACCGAGCACATGTACGCGGACAACTGTGCCATGCAGTTGGTCCGCTATCCCGGGCAGTTCGACGTGATCGTGACCGACAACCTGTTCGGCGACATGCTGTCCGACTGTGCCGCCATGCTCACCGGCTCGCTCGGCATGCTGCCGTCGGCCTCGCTTGGTGCCGCCGATCCGGTGACCGGGACCCGGCATGCGCTCTATGAACCGGTCCACGGCTCGGCGCCGGACATCGCGGGCCAAGGTATCGCAAACCCGATTGCGGAACTGCTCAGCTTCTCGATGGCGCTACGCTACTCCTTCGACATGGGCGAGGACGCCGACCTCATTGATGCCGCGATCGACCGGGTGCTGGCGTCAGGTCTGCGGACTCGTGATATCATGAGCGAAGGCAAGACCGCGGTGTCGACCGAGGGCATGATGGACGCGATCCTGCACGAGCTCGACACGGTGTCCTGAACGGCGAGAGGACGACAGCGACCATGGGATACCGGGTTGCGGTGGCAGGAGCCACCGGTGCGGTGGGCCGCGAAATGCTCCGCGTGCTGGCCGAGCGGGAGTTTCCCGCCGACGAGGTGGTGGCACTCGCCTCGGCGCGATCGATCGGCAAGGAAGTCTCCTTCGGGGAGGAACAGACGCTCATGATCTCTCCTCTCGGATCGCACGACTTCTCCACCACCGATATCTGCCTGTTCTCGGCCGGCAGCGCGGTCTCGAAACAGTATGCGCCGAAGGCGGCGCGCGCGGGATGCGTGGTGATCGACAATTCGTCGCACTGGCGCATGGAACCGGACATTCCGCTCGTGGTGCCCGAGGTGAACGGCGATGCGCTTCGCTACTACCGCGAGCGCAACATTATCGCCAATCCGAACTGCTCCACCGCCCAGCTGGTGATGGCGCTCAAGCCGCTGCACGATGTCTTCGAGATCAACCGGGTAGTGGTCTCGACCTACCAGTCGGTCTCGGGCGCCGGACAGCAGGGCATGGAGGAGCTGTTTTCCCAGACCCGGGGCATCTATGTCAGCGATGCGGTCGAGCGTAATGTCTTCACCAAGCAGATCGCATTCAACTGCATCCCGCACATCGACAGTTTCATGGACGACGGATCGACACGGGAAGAATGGAAAGTGGCGGTGGAAACCCGCAAGATCCTCGACCCGGACATTGATGTCGTGGCGCACTGCGTGCGGGTTCCCGTCTTCATCGGCCATGCCGAGGCGGTGTTCGTCGAGACCCGGATGCCGATCGATCCCGAACAAGCGCGCTCGGTGCTGCGGGCCTTTCCCGGCGTCGTGGTGGTCGACTACCGCGAAGACGAGGGCTACGTGACGCCCAAGGAGTGCGTCGGCGAGGACCCGGTATACATCAGCCGGATCCGTACGGATCCGACGGTGGACAACGGGCTGGTGTTCTGGTGCGTGTCGGACAACCTGCGCAAGGGCGCGGCCCTGAACGCGGTGCAGATCGCCGAGGCCCTGGTCGCCGACTACCTCGAAGAGGCGGCGTAGCCGCGACGCTCACCGCCCGCGCCGGGTCGCGAGCTCGGCCAGGCACTGGCCGAGTGCGAGCTCGTCGCTCCCGAGTTCCAGGGTACGGCGCGTGACCAGGTCGAGCCCCGACATGGCGGCCTCCAGCGCGCGGGCGATATCGCGGGTGTCGATGAAGTGCGCGGTGTACAGGGCCGAGAACAGGTCTCCCGCGCCGCGAAACCGCGCCTGCCTGTACGGAGCCGCGACCCACCGGACCGTGTCGGCGGTGACCGCGCAGGCGGAGATCCGCTCGCCCTGGACGATACCCGTGACCACGACCTGGCCCAGGGAGCCGCGGCATAGTGCGCGGGCAGCCGTCACGACGGCATCGGTGTCATCGACTGTCCGGCCGGTGAGCCAGCCCAGTTCGTACCGGTTCGGCGTGATGATGTCGGCAAGCGGCAGCAACCGGCAGCGGATTGCGTCGACAACACCGGGCGCCACGTAGATCCGGCCGTCATCGCCGATCACCGGGTCGAGCACGTAGAAACCGTCCGGGTTGGCGCGTCGCACCGCGCGGACGGCCTGTGCGACAACCCGGGCTGTTGATGGCCGGCCGAGATAGCCCGACAGCACCGCATCGCAGCGTGCGAGCGCACCCAGGCCGCGCAGACCCCTGAACAGGTCCGCAAGTTCGGCCGCCGAGCGGGTCCGTCCGGTCCAGTGGCCGTGGCCCGGATGGTTCGAGAAGGTCACGGTGGCAATCGGCCAGACCTCGTGTCCGAGGACCCGAAGAGCGGGGACCGCCGCCGCGTTGCCCACATGGCCATAGGTGACGGTGGACTGGATCGAAAGCACCGCCACCGCGTCGTTCCCGCTACCGGGACAGGTACGGGGACAGGTGCCGGGCCACCTCCGGCCGGATCGCCTGGTCGAATTCACCGATCGCCTGCGCCACCTGGTCGTACCAGGCGTAGCCACGGGCGGTCGGAGAGCGTGCATCGGAGAACGTGCGGGCAAGCGCGACCGAGGCAGTGGCACTGGCGAGGACCCGGCCGGCGTCGCGAACCTCGAGCCGTGCTTCCAGTTCGACCCGGTAGCGCCGGTTCTCTCCTGCCGCCTGCACCAACGACTTCAGCCATGATGTCGGGGCCATCGCTTCCTCGACAACCCTGGCATCGGTAACGACGAACACAGCCTCGCGTCCCGCACCAACCGGCACCAGCACGTCATCCGCCCATTGCCGGGCAGCGGCGGCCGGCGCGACCGGAACCAGGTGTTCCACGTTCGGTGAGGCGAACGGCGGCACATACTCGACCACGGTCCACGCCCGGGCAACATCAAGCCGGATCGGTTCAAGCTCGGTGAACGAGAGGGTGCGCGGCGGCGGCGATGGCGGCGGCGGCGTCACACAGGCGGCGAGCAGCAGGACCACGCCTGCCGCAAGGCGCAAACCCGCCCTCACTGCAGCATTCTCCCGGACACGGGATGATCACAGCCGAGCTCGGCGAGCGCCATGGCGTCGTAGCGTCGTTCGGTCTTGCAGAACTCGCAGACAACCGACACCACACCCTCCTGCATCATGCTGCGCAGTTCCGCATCCGAAAGCGAGCGCAGGACCCGTTCGACCCGCTCGGCACTGCAGCGGCACCGGGCCTCGACCGGCTGTCTCGGCCAGACCCGGACCCCGGTTTCGTGGAACAGCCGGTAGAGCAGCGCCTCCGGCGTCAGCGTCCGGTCGACCAGCTCCTCCGGCGTGCAGCTCCCCATCAGAATGAGAGCGGTGCGCCATCCCTCGTCGTACTCCTCCTCGCTCACGCCGGGCGGTGCGCCGTGACCACCGGCAAACGGCAGGCGCTGAACCATCAACGCCGAAGCGCGCCAGGCTCCCGTCTCGTCCCGGGCCGCCGCCAGGGTCAGGTCGGTCTCGAGCTGTTCGGAATTGCTGAAATACGCCCGGGTGCACTCCACCAGGCCGTCTCCGGTCAGCGCGACGATCCCCTGGTAGCGCTTGGCATGCCGGCCCTGGTCAACGGTAAACGCCATGTGTCCGCCCCCGGTCAGGCGGGACAGCGGAACCCTGGGTCCGTGCGTCTGCACCAGCCTATGCACGCCGTCCTCGTCGCAGGCGGCATAGCCGCGCAGGCTGCCGTTGCTGGTGACGTCGGCCATGAGCGTGCGCAGCGGCCCGTTCCCGCTCACCTGCAGCGTGAACACGCCGTCGAATTTCAGCGCGCCGGCAAGACACGGAGCCAGCGCCAGCATCTCGGCCTGCAGCCGTGCGACCGGCTGGGGATGGGCATGCACGGCGACGATGGCATCAACCGCGGCGTCAAGGCTGACCAGCCGGCCGCGAAGGGCATAGGGTTCGACCTGGAACGGGAGGACCATATCCTCGCGCACCGGCTCGCCCGGGATCACGACAGGCACCAGGTCAGGATCGCCTTCTGGCTGTGCAGCCGGTTTTCCGCCTCGTCCCAGACGATCGACCGCGGCCCGTCAATCACTCCCGGGGTGACCTCCTCGCCGCGGTGCGCCGGCAGGCAGTGCAGGAACACCGCGTCCTCGCTCGCCCGGTCCATCAGTGTCTCGTCGACCCGGTAGGGGGCGAGCAGGTTATGCCGGCTCGTATCGTCGTCGCCCATGGAAATCCAGGCATCGGTCACGACACAGTCGGCATCCGTGACCGCGGCAACGGGATCATGCATGAGTTCGACCTCGCCGCCGTTGGCCCTGGCCCATGCGAGCAGATCCGGGTCCGGCGAACGTTCCGGCGGACAGGCGATGCGCAGCCGGAAGCCGAACCGGACCGAGGCGTGGATCCATGACGATGCCATGTTGTTGCCATCGCCGCTCCACGCGACCACCTTGCCCCGGATCGGGCCGCGATGTTCCTCGTAGGCCATCACGTCGGCCAGGAGCTGGCACGGGTGCGAGTGGTCGGTCAGTCCGTTGATCACCGGGACGGTGGCGTGGTGCGCCATTTCGGTGATCTTCTCGCGCTCGTAGGTCCGCATCATGATGCAGTCGACGTAGCACGACAGGGCGCGCGCGGTATCGGCAACGGTCTCGCCGCGGCCGAGCTGCAGCTCTGACCCGTTCAGCACCACGACCTCGCCGCCGAGCTGCTTCATGCCGACCTCGAAGGAAACCCGGGTCCGGGTCGAGGGCTTCTCGAATATCATCGCGAGCGTTTTCCCGGCGAGTGGCCGGTCCGTGCCGGCCGTACCCTGCTTGATCGCCACCGCGTCATCCACCAGGCCGCGCAGCGTTCCGGCGTCTATTTCATCGAGATCCAGAAAATGTTTCACGGCTGCCGTCATCTCACGGCCTCCAGCGTGACAATGAAGGTGTTGGAGCGGCCGGGTGTCCCGGCCGCTCCTGGAGTCAGTCGGCCTTGCTGCGCGCGAAGACGGTATCGAGAATGCCGAGGCATTCGTCGATCTCGCCATCGCTGGCCGTCAGCGGCGGGAGCAGGCGGACGACGTTGTCGCCGGCGACAACCGTGAGCAGCCCGGCATCCCGCAGGGCGGTCATCACCTCGAGGTTGTTGCCCACGCACTTGATGCCGATCATCAGTCCGACACCGCGCACCTCCTCGACGGCATCGGGGCGCCGTGCCGCCATGTCATCGAGGCCGGCACGCAGCCGCACACCCTTCTGCGCCACCGCGTCGAGGAACCCGGGCTTGAGGAGTTCATCCAGCACCGCGTTGGCCGCGGCCATGGCGAGCGGGTTTCCACCGAAGGTGGAGCCGTGGGTGCCCGGGACCATGCCGGTCGCCGCCTTCTCGGTGGCGAGCACCGCGCCGACCGGAAACCCGCCGCCCAGACCCTTGGCGAGACCCATGATGTCCGGCTTCACCCCGTACATCTGGTAGGCGAAGAGGTGACCGGTCCGTCCCATGCCGCACTGGACCTCGTCGAACACCAGCAGGGCGTCGAACTCGTCGGCAGCCGCACGCAGTCCCTCCAGATAGGCACCGTCGGCCGGGTTGATCCCGCCCTCGCCCTGGATCGGCTCGACCAGGATCGCGGCCGTGCGGTCGGACAGCGCCGCGCGCAGCTCGTTCAGGTTGCCGAACGGAACATGGTGGAACCCGTCGGGCCGGGGACCGAATCCCTCGCGGTACTTCTCGCTATCCCCCGCCGAGAGGGTCGCGAGCGTGCGGCCGTGAAACGCACCGCTGGCGCAGACGACTTCCTCGCGTTCCGGTGCACCGGAGACGAACTGGTACTTGCGCGCAACCTTGAGCGCACCCTCCATTGCCTCGGCACCCGAATTGCAGAAGAAACAGGTATCGGCAAAGGAGTGCTCGACCAGCTTGTCGGCGAGCTGCTGCTGCTCGGGGATGTTGTACAGGTTGGAGACATGCCACAGCCGCTCCGCCTGGTCCTTCAGTGCGGCGACGAGTGCCGGGTGCCCGTGACCGAGCGAATTCACCGCGATGCCGGTGGCAAAGTCGAGGAATCGTCGCCCGTCGGTGCTGTACAGCCAGGAGCCCTCACCCCGCTCGAAAGCGATTTCGATGCGTCCGTATGTAGTCATCACCGACGTCACGGTATCTCTCCTCAATGTTGGAAACGCCCGGCCGGCTCGCCGGATCCATGACCCGGGAGCAGGGCGCCAAGAATCGAGCTTATCACCGCCCGGCGACCGGACTGTCAAGTGAACCGGGCGTCAGTCCGACCGGAAATGCCGGGAAAGTTTCAGTTTCTGGCCCTGGTAGTTCGAACCCAAGGTCCGGCCGTAGAGCTTGTCCGGCATGTCGAGGAGCTGTTCGTAGACCAACCGGCACACGGTCTGTCCGTCCTCGATCAGGAACGGGACGTCGCGAGACCTGACCTCGAGCACCGCCCGGGTGCCGCCGCCGCCATGGTCCGCCATGCCGAAGCCGGGATCGAAGAACCCGGCGTAGTGCGCCCGGAACTCGCCAATCCGGGTGTTGACGGCGCGCATTTCTGCCGAGGCCTCCGGCGGGACCAGGATGCTCTCCTTCGACATCAGGATGTAGAACTCCTCCGGGTTCAGGACCAGTTCCGCCGGCTGGCCGGGGTGGCGGTACACCGGATCCCAGAAGTCGAGTGCGGCGCAGGAACCCGACCGGTCGACATCGATCAGGCCGGTGTGCGCACGCGCCCGGTAGGCGATGAGGCCGGTCCCGGGCGCGCCCTCGAGATCAACGCGGATGGCGACACCCTCGCGAATGTCGACATCCGGCAACGGGGCAGCGCCCAGCAGGTCGGTGTTCCCGGCGCCGTCCTCCTGCACCAGGCCGAGTTGTCGCTGCAGCCGGCTCATCCGGGCATCGGCCGGGCGCGGTGTGCCGCGGCGCAGCCGCAGCTGGGTCAGCCGGGATCCCTGGCGGACCAGGATCGAGAACGTGCGCGGCGAGATCTCGGCATAGAGCGGTCCGGCATAGCCGTCCGCGACGGTCTCGAACTCGCCGCTCTTGTCGGTGATCAGCCGGGTGAAGACGTCGAGCCGGCCGGTCGAACTCTTCGGATTGGCCATGCCCGAATACCCGGCAGGCAGGGCGAGGTGCTCGAGCAGCGGAACGATGTAGACACAGCCGCGCTCCAGGACCGCACCGTCGGCAAGGTCGAGCCTGTGCATGGCGTAGCGCTCGAGCTTGTCCTCGACCCGGACTCCGGTGCCGGGCAGGAAACTCGCGGCGATCCGGTACGCGACCGGACCAAGGCGCAGGTCGATGCTGGCCGGCTGGATCTGGTCTTCCGTTACCGGCGGGTCGGCCTGGATGCGATGGTGTGCGACCAGGTCGCGGATGTTCTGGCTGGCGAGGATGCCCGTGGTGTTGAGACGCCCCCGCCTGCCTTCGAACAGCTGCTCGCTCATGATTGCCGGGCGCCGGCTCCCGGGCCCGGCGCTACAGGGCGGCGAGCACGTTCTCCGCGCTCGAGACCTCGAACGCGCCCGCATCCTCGGCGAACAGGTTTTCGACCGTGCCGTCGTTGACGATCATGGCGTAGCGCGCCGAGCGTACGCCCAGTCCCCGGGCGGTGAGGTCCAGCACCATGCCCAGCGCCTGGGCAAGCTCGCCGCTGCCGTCGGCCAGCATCATGACCTTCCCGGCGGCCTGCTGGTCGGCGCCCCAGGCGTCCATCACGAAGACGTCGTTGACCGACACGCAGGCGACGATATCAACGCCCTTCGCCCTGATCTCGTCGGCCTTCGCCACGAAACCCGGCAGGTGCTGGTTGGAACATGTGGGTGTGAAGGCGCCGGGCACCGCGAACAGCACCGCCTTCTTGCCGCGAAACAGGTCGTCGGTGGTGATCGGCTCGATGCCGGATCCGGTCTTGTGGTGCAGCGTCACCGACGGAATCTTGTCTCCGGGCTTGATGGTCATGGATCGTCTCCTCGGATGCTGGTGTGTCCGAACAACGCGCGGGAACGAGCGTGTGCGGCTGCGGTTTCAGGTGGCCACACAATACGAAGATCTGTACCGAAATCCAGCGGCAACCCGCGGCGTGGTCATGAGGATCCGCGGGCCACGGCAAGTGCGTCGAGAACCGCGCCCGCGCTGAGCAGTTCAGGCAGGGCCACCCCGTCCGGCGCACCCGGTCCGTAGACGGCGTTGAACGGGATCCCGTAGCGCCCGAACCCCGCAAGGTATCGTGCGATCGCATCATCGGGCCGGGTCCAGTCCGCCCGCATGGGAACCACGTCCGGCGTGGCGAACTGCCCGGAGACCGGATCGGTTGCGAGAACCACCGCGTCGTTGACCTTGCAGGTCAGACACCAGTCGGCCGTGACGTCGACGAACACCACCCGGCCGTCCGCGACCAGCCCGGTGATCCTGGCGGGGTCGAACTCTTCCCAGCTTCCGTCCGCCACCCGCGCATCCGGCCCGGGGGAGGCGCCGGGCGGAGCCGCCCCGGCAGCCAGGAGCGCGACACAGGCAAAGACCGCCGTTGCCGCCCCGAGACCGCGCCGCCACCACCTCGCCCTTGCGGGCACGGCCGCGGCCCTCGCGCCAACGGCGAGCACGGTGGCATGCCGCCAGGGCCCGTCGACCTGTTCCGCGGCGATGGCCACGAGCCAGACCGCGGTCAGGCCGAGGGCCAGGGCAAGCACCGCGCGGACCACCGCCATCCAGCGACCCGGACGGGGCAGGAGGGCAACCATGGCAGGGAAGGCGGCAATACCGAGCCACGGCGCCGCAAGCCCGATGCCCATTGCCGTGAAGATCGCGAGGATCTCGAGGGTGCCGGCAGACAGTGCGAACCCAAGCGCGGTTCCGACGAAGGGGGCGGAACACGGTGTTGCCAGCAGGGTCGCAAATGCGCCGGAAAGGAAGTTGCCCCAGTGCCCGCTGCCGCCCACACCCGCGAGCCGCCCGAGGACGCCCGGGAGCCGGATCTCCAGCAGCCCGACCATTGAGCCTGCGAAGCAGACAAGCACCACGGACAATGCGATCAGGAACAGCGGTTGCTGGAACTGGATGCCCCAGCCGATCGCGACCCCGGCGTGACGCAGCGCGATGGCACCGGCGGCCAGCACCAGGAAGGAGGCAATGACGCCGGCGGCGGTCGCAAGGAAGCCGACTCTGACCGCATGCCTGGTGTCGTGGCCGGCGCGAAGTACCTGCATGAGCTTGAGCGACAGCACCGGAAGGACACAGGGCATCAGGTTCAGGATCAGTCCGCCGATGAGCGCGAGCCCGATCATGACGAGAAGCGGTGTAGCGGCAGCTGGCGGATCGGTGACGGTGGCGGTGGTCTCGACAAACCGCCCCCCGTCAACGGCCGTGATCACCACCGGAAGCGCGCGCAGGCTGCCGCCGGCAGGAACCGCGGCCTCGAACCGGACGCTGGCGGCGTGCCCGTCGCCCGCGACCTCCACCCGCGGGGCCCGGAATCCGTAGCCCGCCCGGTCCGATTCAACGAAGAGCACCGGATCCTGCAGCGGAACGTCGGAGCGGAGGCTGATACGTACCGCGCCGTCATGCCGCGTGACCCCCTCGACCGACAGGCCGGTCCCGTCTCCCGCTGTCGGAACCCGGGCACGGTAGCGGTCGATCAGCTGGGTGTAGGGTGTCGGGCCGGCGGAACCGGCCGGGACCGCGAGGTGAAGCGGTGCCGTCAGGGGAATGCAGATCTCGCTGCACACCAGCGCATCGAGGGTGGCCGCGATTTCGAGCGGTGCTCCGGGTTCGCGCAGGACCGCCGAGAGGGGCAGGACCACCTCGTCGCCGTATCCGATGCTCTCGAGCCCGTTCCAGTCGAAGCGCTCCGGAACCGGCCAGGACCATTCCAGGCGCTCGAGGTTCCGCGAGTCCGAAGTGTCGAGCCCGGGCGGGTAGCCGGCGTCACCCGGGGTGCGCCAGTAGATCTTCCAGCCCTCCTCGAGGCGAAACTGCAAGCCGAGAGGGATCGCGCGTTCCGATCCGGTGGCGGCGACGGCACTGACAAGCCGGACGTCGGCAATATCGGTCCGCACCCAGGAGCCCGCGACGGCGCAGGCGTGCCAGACGCACAGCAGCAGGAGGGCAAGGACCGCGCGAACCATGGTACCGGTTTCCCCGCTCAGGGTGGCAGGCTCCCCGGTTGTGGAATCGACCGGGACCGATAATATGGGAAATTATATCGAATAGTTCCAACATCCCTTCGCCAGCATCCGATGGTTTCGCGTCTCCCGGACCGGATGCTCACTGCGGGAGTGGGCTGACAGCACCGACGTCATGCTCGCGTTCCTGATTACTTCATGTGCCGTATCTGTATTGTTCAGAAACGCCTCCATGCCCGCTCCCGTCACCTACCGCCAGGTCACATACCGGCTTCTGCCACGCAAGACGTCGGCATGGCGGTGGCTGGACCGGGTGCTCGAGGAACAGCGCCAGCTCTATAACGCCGCACTGCAGGAACGGGTCGACTGCTGGCACAAGGAGGGAAAGAGCCTCACCTGGCGCGACCAGTTCAAGTCGCTCACCAGGTGCCAGCGGGAAGTCCCCGGCATGGAGGATGTCGCGGTCGCGATCCAGCGCGGGACGCTGAAACGTCTCGACGATGCGATGCAGGACTTCTTCAGGCGCACGAAGGCGGGGCTCGGCGGTTTCCCCCGTTTCAAGGGGTGCCGGCACTGGAACAGCATCTCGATCATTTCCGGCGTCAGGATCCGGGGCAACTCCCTGCAGATCCCGCGCTACGGGCAGATGACGGTCCGCCGGCGCGGCGGGTCTCCCGACGGGGTGCCGAGGTCGGCGATACTGAAGCGCGAAGGCGGGAAATGGTACGCCGTGGTCGCGGTCGCGATCCCGGCGCCGGTGCATGACGACAACGGCCACGCGATCGGCATCGACATGAACGCGGGCCAGATCGCGACCAGTGACGGCATGGTCATTCCGGCCCTTGGCACCGGCAGGTTGAAGGCACGCGCGAAGCGTTACCGCAGGTAGCTTGCGCGCCAGCGGCGCGGCTCGCGCCGGCGCGAAAGAACCCGCGCCCGGCTGGAGAAGACCACGCGGCGGATCGCGATGATACGCCGCGACTGGCATCACCGGACCAGCCGCGCGCTTGCGAACGCGGCCGGCACCATCGTCATCGAGGACCTGCAGCCGGTCCGCATGACGCGGAGCGCGAAGGGAACGGCCGCAAAGCCCGGGCGGAACGTCAGCGCCAAGGCGGGGCTGAACCGGGAGATCCTGGCTACCGGCTGGGGGAGCCTGCGCCGAATGCTGGAATACAAGGCGCACCGGGTGATCGCCGTCGATCCCCGGCACACCAGCCAGACCTGTGCAGCGTGCGGGCACGTCGACGCCCGATCACGCAGGACACGGGACCGGTTTCACTGCGTGGCCTGCGGCCACGCCGATCACGCCGACCTGAATGTACCGGCGAACACCCTGGCCCCGGGGACCGGGGCTGCTGCGCGTGGAGGCGGCGGGGGTGCCCGGCCCGGGAGACGCGAAAACGATCGGATGCTGGCGGCGTGATGCGGGCACTATTCGATAAGAGTTCCTTTCGTTCCTGCTCTTCCCCGTGCCGCTGGTGGCCTGTTCCCTGCACGCACTGCTCAAGGTTCCGCCAACCGCCTGGATTGTCCGCTGCCGGGGAAACCTGGGCCTGGCTTCTGCGGGCAACCACATCGTGTACCTGGCGCTGATCATGACCCTGCTCGATGTGAGCGGGAGGCTGCCCCTGACCGAACTCGAGATATGGGCGGGTCCTTCGCGGTGCTCTAGCTGGCGATAACGACGATCCTCACCTTCCAATACCGAACGCCGTCCTTCGTCTCATTGATCGTGCAGGGGCTGTCGAACCTGTGCCCACCACCCTCAAACCCGGAAGGCCTTGTACCGGGATGCCCCGGCTCTTCGACGGCCGTGTCGACAGGCGGTCCCGTGGCGCGCCCCGCCGGTCCTGCGGTAGGCTCGTGCGGGCAATCCGCGCGGGGCCGTCCATGACCGGGTTCAACGTCTTCCTGTCGTGCCACCACTTTTCCGATCCCCGGAGCCACGCGCAGCTCTATGCCGACCTGGTCGAGCAGGCGCGCCACGCCGAGGCGCTGGGCTATGACGGTCTCTCTGTGCCCGAGCACCACTTCGTCAACCTCCTGATGAACCCGGACCCGCTGCTGTTCGCACTCCATGTCGCGAACGCCACCGAGCGCCTGCCGGTTACCACGGCGGTGGTGGTACTGCCGTTTCACGACATGCGCCGCTTCGCCGGCCAGGCGATGCTGGCCGACATCCTGTCTGGGGGACGCATCGAATTCGGCGTCGGGCGCGGCGCCTTTGCCTACGAGATGGAGCGCATGGGGATCGACCCTTCCGACACGCGCGCGAAGTTCGACGAATCTCTCGCCGTGCTGGAGGCGCTGTTCGACGGCGAAGACGTGTCCTGGCGGGGCGACTGGTACGACTTCGGCCCCCTCACGGCGATGCCGCGTTCGCCGCGGCGCCCGAAGCTCTGGATCGCTGCGCTCGGACCCGAAGCGATCTACCATACCGCACGCCGGGGCTACGACGTGCAGACCACGCCGCTCAGGGGCGGCCACGCGCTGGCGGTCAAACAGATGGAGGCGTTCCATCGGGGCGCCGACGAGGCGCTGGCGCAGACCGATCGGCGGCCCCGGATCTCGATGCTGCGCTCGGCCTATGTCGGGACCGACGAAGCCGACGTGCGGGAGAAGGCGAGGGTGGCCCACGAATACGGCCTGCGCTTCGCCAACGGGTTCGAAACGCCGGGCACGGTGACGAGGGGCGAACTGGAAATTGTCGGGACCGACTTCGGCTTCGAAGACGCCATGCGACAGATCATAGTTGGCACGACGAACGAGATCGTCGACAGGATCGGCGCTTATGCCGAACTCGGCATGGACGAGATCGCGCTCGACATGCACCTCGGCATCCCCCGCCACGCCGACGTGATGGCCTCTATGGAGCGTTTTGCTGCCGACGTAATGCCCCTGTTCCGCGACAGCCGGACAAGTGTCACGTAGAACGCGCCCGTGGTTGGGCTGGCGTTGCCGATGACCTTGCCGTCGGCACCGATGATCTCAGCCACGCGTACCCAGACAGGCGGCCATGAATGGCGTTCTGCTGCCGGTCGTCGCCTGCATGCCTGAACACGGCGATGGACGCGTGACCATCCGTCGCTGCTTCGCGCTCGTCGCCGGCACGCGCGATGGAGCGAGGACGATCGGCGGCCATATCGACGCCATCTATGGCGCTCCGAGGGCTTCCACGGCGAGGCGAAAACGTGGCACGGGCTCGGGCGCGCGGTCCGGCGCGGCCTCGACAACATGAAGATCCAGGCCTACCTCACGGCCGCTGCGATCAACCTCAAGCGGCTCGCCGCCGCTGTTCTTCCCGTCCTGTGGGCCACTTTGGTGTCTCGATCCGTCCCGACGGCCCCGCTCCGCACCAATCCTGTCCACACGCTCCGCACCGAACTCCGGACGACCGCCGCCGCCTAATGCTGCGCATGCGCCGAGCCGGTATCGGGTTCTTCAACAACCCCCTGGTAGGCAAGCTGCTCGGCCACCGGCGGCACCGCACGACCGCCGGCTACGCCCACCTTGACGATGCGCACTTGGTCGAGGCGGCGGAGAGGGTGGGGAGAATCATCGTTGAGATGATGACTTGTGGCATACGTTCAAGACCTCTGCTGTAGAGTCGCGAAACTGTAGTTTGTCCGGTATGGCCATGTGACCATGTCGCACGACGGGGGATCGGGGTCAGTGCGCGTTTCCCATCAAGCACGCCTGTATCGCCAGATAGGCAGCCTGCGTGACCCTGTATTCGCCGGTTTTCCGGGCGTCGCCTTCTAACGGCGTGATCATCAAGTAACCGAACTGCGATAATGGGCCGCGGACTACTGCACTCCCCCGGCGAATGTCGGACTTCAGCACCAGATAGGAATTCAGGCCCAGCTCTTCGCTGAACCCCTCGGGGCTCAACGGCTCGAACGAAATCCAGTCCTTGCCGCAGATCACCTCACCGGCGCTTGCCGTGCCGCCTACAACGGCCAACGCGGAGGCGACCAATATCAATTTTCGCATACCGCCCTTACTCGCAGGTGCCATAGTACTGACTGGGAGCGAGATCGCCAGCAATCATGGTGTGGCGGCTGTGCACCGCTTTCCCCCGTTTGTTCATTGTTGTCGTCTGAACGGCACCTGTTACGAGTACTTCCAGAAAGGTTATGCCGTTGTTTCCGGGAATCACTTTGACGGGGTAAACGTTACGCCCAACTGCGAAGGCGTGGCCGGTTCCATCCACCATGAATTCGATGCGTAAGGGACTCTTGTTGGAAAGCCGGGTCGTCTCGGGCGAGACATGCTCGTCGAACACGCAAACGAACCTTTGAACGGGCTTGGTGCTTTCAGCCCCCGCCGCCCCGCCCATCACCAGCAGCACACACGTCGCTAGAATTACTCCCCGCACAGCATCCTCCCCTCTAACTTGCCACGAAACGAAAATGCGGAGACGGATGCGCTTGGTCACCAGGTCGTCCCTTCGGCGATCATCCTCAGCTTCACATAGAGCGACCATATATCCTGAGCAATCTTCTGCCCGGTGGATCGGCGAATTCTTCTCATCGTGGCCTCGATGCGGCCTTGCCTCTCATTCCATGAACCAGCCGGATATAAGGGATGGCTCCTATCAAGATCGCTCGCGTCATACTTAGTAGCGGCCTCCATTACCTTGCGGAATTGGTCTTGCAGCCCAGTCGGAAAATCTTGGGCCCGCAAGGGAACGAGCTCGTGTATCGCTGTCGTTAGCCTGCTTCGCACATCGCCCCTCCCAACGCAAAGGGCCTTAACCGCGCCTGTGACGCGTTCAAGAACGTCATTCGCCTTCGCCTCATCGGCTTTCCGCATGTCCCCTCCCTGAAGGTCAAGCGTCCGATAATCTTCCGGAGTGAAAGAGATCATGCCGAATGGTCGTCTCGCTGCGTTGACGCAGCATTGGATCATACGTGCAGCGCGCCCGCCCGCCGTTCGGCGGCGATCCTCTCGCGACGCGCCTGCGCAAGCTCGTAGCTCGCCTGCATCCGCATCCAGTGCTCGGCGGTGCCCCAGCCGATGTCCTCCAAAGACAGCGCCATGTTCGCGGACACTCCCGCCTTGCCGTTCAGCAGCCGCGACAGCGTTCCGCGCTCGCAGCCGAGCCGCGCCGCCGTCTCAGTCACGTTCCAGCCCACATCGTCCATGCTCTCGCGGATCAGTTCGCCCAGGCGCGGCGGGTTCTGCATCGGGCCGACGCGATCGTTCGCAATGTCGTTCATGGTCAGCACTCCCTCCGGTCAGTGGTAGTCGATCAGGTCCACGTCCACGGCTTCGCCGCCCGTGAAGCGAAACACTACGCGCCAGTTGCCCGAGACGCGGACGCTCCACTGGCCCGCGCGGTCGCCTTTGAGGGGATGCAGCCGGAAGCCGGGCGCGTCGGCGCTGCCCGGATGCGTCGCCTCTTGCAGACGGAACAGGATACGCCGAAGCCGTGGCGCGAGACCGGCGGGAAGCCGCGCCGCGTCGTCGCGTTCGTGCAGCGCCCGCAGCCCCTTGTGCCTGATCCTCATGACTCACTGTAGCGCGTCGCGTTACACGCCGCAATCGGCCACCGTGGCGTCACGACCGGCGGCGACGCTGCGGAGCCGTAACGTGTACACGGCTCGATCCTGCGCTGCGGGAAGATGTGCGGCTGTCGCTGCTCAGTAGCTGGAACGCGCGAGCCCCACTGACGCCGACAGTGCGGGCCGAGTAAGTGATGCTGCCGGTGCGCCCGCCCGCCCGCATAGATCTGTTACCTCCTGGTTCCCATTAGTGCCGCCCGGAAGCCGCGCGGCGGTTCGGGGACTGTCTCTGCAAGTGCGCGGCGGGCGCTGCCGCTCAAGCGCCGCTCGGGCTAAATGCCGGTTGCAAAACGGCTTTCATCGCCCGACAGCTTGAGCGGTCAGGAAGCGGGATCACGACGCCGGTCGGCGTTTTGTTGTCACACCCGACACAGCAAGGGCGCCGCTGATGGCCCGGCGGGTCCGGCGCGCTTCCCGAGGCGCCGGAATCGGGGCGGAACAGGCCGGCAATACCCCGATCACGGGGACCGCAAACCTTGCCCGCTGCCCCGACATATGGTATGTTGCAATTATCTTACCGACGAGACCTGACACTCCCGCCGAATGCACGCGGTGCGGGCTGTCGTCGACATCCGATACCTTCCGGGCAGGCATCGCGTGACCGTCATCGACCAGTATCCTCCCGACATCACGCCGGTCGCGATCGAGGAGGAAATGAAGCGCTCCTACCTCGATTACGCCATGAGCGTGATCGTGTCGCGGGCGCTTCCCGATGTGCGTGACGGCCTCAAGCCGGTCCACCGCCGCATCCTGTACGCTATGAAGGACGGCGGGTACGACTGGACCCGCCCCTACCGCAAGTCGGCGCGGATCATCGGCGACGTGATGGGCCAGTACCACCCGCACGGCGACGCCGCGATCTATGACGCCATGGTGCGCATGGCGCAGGACTTTTCCATGCGCCTGCCGCTGGTCGACGGCCAGGGCAACTTCGGGTCGATGGATGGCGATCCGCCGGCTGCGCATCGCTATACCGAGGCCCGACTCGCCAGGTCGGCGGAAGGACTGCTTCGCGACATCGACAAGGAGACGGTGGACTTCGTCGCGAACTACGACGAGAGCGCGCTCGAACCGTCGGTGCTCCCGGCCGAGTTTCCCAACCTGCTGGTCAACGGCGCCAGCGGCATCGCGGTCGGCATGGCGACCAACATCCCTCCCCACAACCTGGGAGAAGTGATCGACGCCTGTCTCGCCATGCTGGAGAACCCCGCACTCACGGTCGCCGAGCTGATGGAATACCTGCCGGGCCCGGACTTCCCCACCGGGGGGATCATTCTGGGACAGGCCGGGATCCGTGCCGCCTATCACCTCGGCCGCGGCTCGATCACGGTCCGCGCCCGGACCGCGATCGAGGAAGTCCGCAAGGGCAGGTCCGCGATCGTGGTTTCCGAGGTCCCCTACCAGGTGAACAAGGCGCGCCTGCTGGAACAGATCGGCGAGATGGTGCGCCTCAAGCAGGTCACCGGGATTTCCGACCTGCGCGACGAGAGTGACCGCGACGGGGTCAGGGTGGTCATTGAACTGAAGCGCGACGCCGAGCCCGACCTGGTCCTGCACCAGCTGTTCCGCCACACGCGCATGCAGGTGAGCGTCGGGGTCAACATGCTGGCGCTGCACGAAGGCCGTCCGTGCGAGCTCGACCTCGCCGCCATCATCCGGGCGTTCCTCGAGTTCCGCCGCACGGTGGTGAGCCGGCGGACCGCCTACCTGCTCGATCGCGCGCGCACCAGGGCACATGTGCTCGCCGGGCTGCTGGTCGCGCTCGGCAGTCTCGACGAGGTCATCGCGCTGATCCGGGCCGCACCCGACGCCGCAGCGGCGCGCGAGGCCCTGATGGCCCGGTCGTGGCCGGCAGGCGATGTCTCCCGCTTCATCGCGCTCATCGATGACCCGGGGCACGGGGTGACGGACGATGTCTACCGCCTGTCGGAAGCCCAGGCGCGGGCGATTCTCGAGCTCAGGTTGCAGCGCCTGACCGGGCTCGAGCGTACGAAACTGGAGGACGAGACCCGGGACCTCGCAACCCGAATCAACGACTACCTCGAGATCCTGCAGTCGCCGACCCGGCTGGTCTCGGTCCTGCGCGAGGAATTCGAACAGTCCCGCAGGAACTGGGCCGACGCGCGCCGGACCGTCATCGAGGAAAACGAGTTCGAGGAGGATGACGAGGCGCTGATCCCGCGCGAGGACATGGTCGTCACCGTGAGCCTGCGGGGATACATCAAGCGGGTTCCGCTCTCGACCTACCGGGTGCAGCACCGGGGTGGCCGGGGGCGCTCGGGAATGTCGACACGCGAGGAAGACGTGGTCAACCGGCTGTTCGTCGCCAATTCCCACGCCCCGATCCTGTTCTTCACGTCCCGCGGCATGGTCTACCAGATGAAGGTCTATCGACTGCCGCTTGCCTCGCCGCAGTCCCGCGGCAAGGCCATGGTCAACCTGCTGCCGCTGGAACGGGACGAGTGGATCCAGGCGGTGATGCCGATGCCGGCCGACGAGGGCGAGTGGGACGACTACCAGGTGGTGCTGGCCACCTCGTCAGGATCGGTGCGCCGGAACGCGCTGTCGGACTTCACCAGGATCAAGAAGAACGGCAAGATCGCGATGAAGCTGGAAGACGGGGTGCGGCTGATCGGAGTCCTGCCGTGTCGGGACGACAACGACGTGCTGCTGGCCACCCGCGAGGGCCGCGCCATCCGGTTCCCCGCCACCGCGATGCGGGTATTCCGCAGCCGCGATTCCCAGGGCGTGCGCGGCATCCGGCTGTCCGAAGGAGACGAGGTGGTGTCGATGTCGATCCTGGGCCAGGTGAGCTGGCGCGACGTTCCCGGAACCGACATGCATGAACGCGATGTCTATCTGCGCCAGTCGTCCCGCCTGCGGCGCGGCGCGGAAACCGAAGACGAGAACGGCGAGGCGGTCGAACTGGACACTGCGCGCTTTGCCGAACTTGCCGGGCTCGAGGAATTCGTGCTGACCGTCACCGGGACCGGCATGGGCAAGCGAAGTTCGGCGCATGACTACCGCACCACCAGCCGTGGTGGTCTGGGCATTCGCAACCTGGCACAGGGCGAACGGACCGGTCCGGTGATCGCGGCGTTTCCGGTCAGGGAGACCGACCACGTGATGCTGGTAACCGACGGCGGCCGTCTGATCCGGTGTCCGGCCGACCAGATCAGCATCACCGGTCGGGTGACACAGGGCGTGCGCGTGTTCCGCGTCGACGAGGACGAACATGTGGTCTCCGTCAGCCTGGCTCCCGACGAGGGCAACGGCGGGGTCAACGATCACCAGGACGGCGGCTTCGACGTCGTCGAGTGCTGAGATCCCCGAGCCCAGGTTCCCAGATCCCCGGAGACAGGCATGCGAACCGGCGTCTATCCAGGCACGTTTGACCCGATCACCAACGGGCACATCGACATCATTCGTCGTGGCAGCAAGCTGGTCGACAGGCTTGTGGTTTCTCCGGCCCGCAACATCGGCAAGTCCCCCATGTTCGGGATCGACGAGCGCACCGAAATGGTGGGTGACGAGGTTGCCGTCATCATCGAGGAGAACCAGCGGGCCGGGATCGAGTGTGACATCAGGGTCATCTCGTTCGACACCCTGCTGATGCACTTCGTCGAGGAGTGCGGAGCGCGGTTCATCATTCGCGGACTGCGTGCGGTGTCCGACTTCGAGTACGAGTTCCAGATGGTTGGCATGAACGCGCGCCTCAACCCGCAGGTGGAGACCATCTTCCTGATGTCGTCGGAACGGCACCAGTTCATCTCCTCGCGTCTGGTCAAGGAGATCGCGCGGCTTGACGGCGAGATCCGCGAGTTCGTCTCTCCGCGGGTCGAGGCACATGTGAGGGCAGCGATTGCGCGCGGCAACTGACGGGGCTCCCTGGTGAGCGTTCTCGTTGACCGCATGCCCGGCCTTCCATAGGGTGCGGCCCGGTCGGGCGCGTAGCTCAGTTGGTAGAGCAGCTGACTTTTAATCAGCGGGTCACAGGTTCGAATCCTGTCGCGCTCACCATCCCGTGTCCGGCGTGCGGTTCCGGTAGACGGCAAGGAGGTTGTCCGACGGCATGCCGCAGATCCTGTCGAGCCCGAGTCCCGCCCGGACGGCGTGTTCGTTGACCTCGTCGAGATCCCGCACGCCCCACTGCGGATCCTGGTGACGCAGGACGGTATCGAACCGCGCGTTGCCGGGCCCGGTGTGGCGTCCTGACCGCATGAACGGCCCGTAGATGCATAACGGGCCGCCGTCCGGCAGGACACGCGCCGCGCCCGCGAGCAGGCCGAGAGTGACCGGCCACGGTGCAATGTGGAGCAGGTTGATCGCGACGATGGCGGCAATGCGGTCAGATGGCGAGACGTCCCAGGACGGCGAGGCGGCATCGATGTCGCGGGGCGGGAGCGGCGCATGCCCGGGAACCGAGGCAGTCCACGCGGAGATGCTGGCGCGCTGGACGGGGTCGGGGTCGCTGGGAAGCCAGGCAAGCGGCGCTAGGGCCGGGGCGAACACGGCTGCGTGCTGGCCGGTACCGCTCGCGATCTCGAGCACGGTGCCCGAGTGCGGGAGAACCGTGCGCAGCACGCCCAGGATCGCGGCGCCGTTGCGCCGTGCCGCCGGGGCATCACGCGTGGGAGAGTGTTCGGGGACCATGGCAGGACATCTATCCGAAGGGTGGGCGACACCGCAAGCGGGAGACAGGCGATGCTTCGCAGGCTGAAGGCGGCCCTTGAGGCGCGCCGCGTGAGCGAACCGGCTGTTCCTTCCGTGTCGACCGACCCGGCACGCCTGGCCTGTGCCGCCCTGCTGACCAGGGCGGCGTGGCTGGACGGTCACCTTTCCGAAAGCGAGGAGGCTGCGGTCGAACGCACCATGGTCGAGCGGTTCGGGCTCGGGCCGGACGAAGTGCGCACAATCCTTGCCGAGGCCGAGGATGACCTCGACCGCAGTGTCGACATCTACCGCTACACCCGGGCGCTGCGCGGTGCGTTCGACGAGAAGGAACGCATCGAGCTGCTGGAGATGCTGTGGGAAGTCGTGTACGCGGACGGCGTGGTCCATGCCTACGAGGCCCAGTTGATGCGACGCCTCGCCGGGCTGCTCTACGTCGAGGATCGTGACAATGGTGCCGCGCGCAAGCGCGCTCTCACGCGCCTGGGACTTGCCGGCGACCCGGCCAGCGAGTAGGAGACGCAGGCGCTGATCGCAGCAGGGGCGGGAAGGGCTGGAGCATGACCTACATCGTCAACGAGAACTGCATACGGTGCAAGTACACCGACTGTGTGGAAGTCTGCCCCGTCGACTGCTTCTACGAGGGCGAGAACATGCTGGTGATCCATCCCGATGAATGCATCGACTGCGGCGTCTGTGAACCGGAATGCCCGCCCGAGGCGATTGTCCCGGACACCGAACCGGGGGCGGATGACTGGGTGGAACACAACAGGCGGTTCTCGGAGGAGTGGCCCAACATCGTCCGCATGATCCCGCATGCCGAGGATGCGAAGTCCTACGAGGACGTCGAGGGCAAGTTCGAGAAGTACTTCAGTCCCAACCCCGGCAAGGGCTCCTGAGTCCGGTCGGCCGGGCGCGGTCCTGCGGGATCAGCCGTCCGCGAGCCATTCCTCGAGAACCGTGCCCGCGTGCTCGCCCAGCAGCGGTGCCGTGCCGACCGTTGGCGGTGCGTCTCCGAAACGGACCGGCCATCCGCTCATGACGTAGTCCCCGATGACGGGGTGGTGCATGGTCTGCCGGATCCTGCGGTCTTCGAAGCTGGCATCGTCGGCCAGTTCCCGGGTGTCGAGCACCGCTCCCGTCGGAACCGTGGCTTCGCCGATCAGACGCATCGCGGTGTGCTTGTCGTGCTGGCGGGTCCACTCGGCTACCAGCTGATCGACCTCGTCGCGCCGTTCGCGCCGCGCTTCCGGCGTGCTGTAGCGCGGATCGCCGATCAGGTCCTCCCGTCCCATCACCCTCAGCAGCCGGTCCCAGTGTTCCGGGTTCGACGGGCTGGTGAAGACATAGACGTAGTCGTTCGGACCGCCGCCCTGGCAGGGGTAGACGCCGATCGGCGGATGGGCGCCGCCCACGGTCCGCGATCCGGCCCGGGGCGCGGCCTTTCCGTCGGTGCGTTCCATGTAGGCGAATGCGTTGCGGATGAAGTGAAGGATGGCGTCCTGCATTGCCACCTGCAGGTGCTCGCCCCGGCCGGTACGCATCCGTCGCACGTAGGCGCCCAGAATCGAGACCGCCATCAGCATGCCGGTCCCGGTGTCCCCGATGGTGGCGCCGGGCTTGCACGGAGGCCCGTCCTCCTGGCCGGTGACCGACATCAGCCCGCCGCACGCCTGGGCGATCATGTCGAAGGCAAGGTTCTTCTCGTAGGCGGTTCCGATACCGAAACCCTTGACCTGGCAGTAGATGATGCCCGGGTTGATCGTTCTCACGACGTCGTATCCCAGGCCGAGGCGTTCGATGGCCCCGGGAGCGAAGTTCTCGATCATCACGTCGGCGCGGGCAAGCAGGGCCTTCGCGGTCCCGATGCCGTCCGGATCCTTCAGATCGAGCGTGATCGATCGTTTCGCGGCGTTGTACTGCAGGAAGTACAGCGCATCCTTCTCCGGGTCCGTCCGACCCAGGGACCGGCCCGGGTCGCCGCGGTTCGGATTCTCCACCTTGACCACGTCGGCTCCGAGCCAGGCCAGCGCCTCGGTACAGGACGGGCCGGCTTCGAACTGGGTAAAGTCGAGGATCTTCAGGCCCGCGAGGCAGTCTTCACCGTTCATCGGTCGTTCTCCGCTTCGATCACTGTCCGCCCGATGCTACGCACCGTCCCGTGCCGGGTCGAGTGGGCTTCGTTCGTCATCGCCGGCCTGATCCCGCCGCCTGCCGTTCGCCCTGCCAGACATACAGTCCGCTGGCGATGATGATCAGGGCGCCGGCGAAGGTCGCCGGTGCCGGCCAGTGATCGAACAGCATGAAGCCGAGCGACAGCGACCACAGCAGTTCGCAGTACATGAACGGGGCCAGCAGACTGGCCGGTGCCCGTTCGCAGGCGCGGATCAGCAGGTAATGCCCCAGGCCACCGAACAGGGCCGGCAGAGCGAGCAACATCCAGCCGGACAGGTCGGGCGTGCGCCAGAAGAATGGCACCGCGATGCTGCAGGTCACCGCGCCGAGAAAGGCGGCGTAGAACAGGCCGACAAGGGTCGGGGCCGTCGGGGCGAGCGCGCGCGTGACCACCTGGTACAGTGCGTAGAACAGGGCCATGGCGAGGGCGTAGAGAACGCCTGTCGACACCACGAAGCCGTCCGGCCGGGCAACCAGCACGACGCCGGCAAGACCGGCCGCCGCCGCTGCCCAGCGGCGCCAGCCGACCTGCTCGCCGAGTCCGATGGCGGCAAACGCCATCACGAACAGCGGTGCAACGAATGTAATCACGTTCATCTGCGCGAGTGGCAGGCGCGCCAGAGCGGCGAAAGAACAGATGGTGGAAAGAACCAGCAGGGCGCTGCGGAACAGCTGGAGGCCTGTCCGGCCGGTTCGCAGCACCTGGCCCGCGCCGCCCGGTACCATCACGACCACCAGCACCAGGTGCAGGCTGAAACGGGCCCATGCCACCTGGACCGGGGAATACCCTGCTTCCGTACCGGCCTTCGCCGCCGCCTGCATGCAGACGAAGCACAGCCCCGCCAGCAGGATGAGCCCGATCCCGCCGAGCGTTCCCGACCCGCTCCGCGGTGTCCCCGGTCCGGTCACGGCCGGGTGTCAGATGCTGATCGGTGACAGGTTCCCCATGATCCAGCGGGCCAGCGCCGTGACCCGGGCGTCGGATTCGGGCGGGCCCATGACCTGCACACCCACCGGCAGGCCGTCGACTGCAAGCAGCGGCATGGTGACAGCCGGTGCAAACAGGTAGGAAGACGGCGCGTTGAACACCGGGTCGCCTGTCGGTCTCTCTGTCAGCGGTTCACCGGGCCGGTCGCCCTGCCAGACGTGCGCCGGCCCGGGACAGGAGAGCATCACGATCGCGTCGGCGTCAGCCAGCACCGCTGCACCGGCCTGTTGTGCCGCGGCCCGGCGCTGCAGCGCATCGCGATAGTCGGCGGGCGTGAGCGCCTCGGCGCGGGCGAGGACTTCCCGCGCCCGGGGGCTGACGGAGTCCGGATCCTGGTCCACCAGGTTGCGATAGAGCCAGTGATTCTCCCAACCGGTGATCAGGTTGCAGGTCTCCATGCTGTCGACGAGGAGCTGCTCGAGCTCGTCCACCCGGGGGTCGTTCCCGGCACCGGTCATCTCGACCCCGATGTCCTTCAGTCCCGCGCAGACTGCGTCGAACGCCGAGCGGGTTCCCGGGTCGAGGGCATCCCAGCCTGCACCGTGCAGGACGACGAGACGGTTCGGACGGACGGGTTCGGGGAGGTGGTCCGGGCCACTCAGCCCGGCGTGGCCCGGGTCGCCTCCGGCGCGTTTCGCGATTTCGATCGCCACCCGCCACATGTCCTCCAGGCCATTCGCATGCACGCCGTGAACGCTCATGCTCGTGGCCTGGCGTTCACCCCTGTTGATGGCGCCCTTGCTGGGCTTGATGGCGACATTGCCGCAATAGGCGGCAGGCCGGATGATCGAGCCGGCGACCTGGGTACCGATGGCGGTCGGCATCATGCCGGCGGCGACCGCCGCGGCCGAACCCGAGGACGATCCTCCCGGCGAGCGCGAGGCGTCGTGGGGGTTTGTGGTCGGACCGGGATGCGACCCGCCGAGCTCTGCGGTGACCGTCTTGGCCAGGATGATGGCGCCGGCGGCCCGAAGCGCCCGTACCGCGGCATTGTCGCGGCGGGGAAAGTTTCCTCGAAACGCCGCGCACCCCATCTCGGTGGGCATGGTGGCGGTCTCGAGCAGGTCCTTGATGCCGATCGGCATGCCGTCGATTGCCGACAGCGCCCGGCCGTCCTTCCAGCGTCGGGTGCTGGCGTCTGCCCGGGCCCGCGATCCGTCCTCGTCAATGGCGGTGAGCGCCTGGACCACCGGTTCGCGCGCGGCGATGATCTCGAGACAGGACTCCAGGTACTCGCGGGGCGTCGTCTCCCCGTTCGCCATCCGGTCGAGCGAGTCGCACCAGGTGAGGCCGCGAAAGGTTGTCGGGTGGTAGGTCATTGGCGCTTCCCACGACGGTTGGAGGCAACGGAATGATGTCCGGGAACACCGGCGCGGGCCGCGGGATCGGCCCGTTTCCAGCGATTTTCCCGTGATTTCCTGCAGGTTTCATGGTATAGTAACAAATCCTCGGAAGTACACGGGTCCCTGACCCGCTGTCTCCGGCCGCGACAGCATCGCGGCAATCCTGCCCGCGAAATGGACAGGCCTGCGCCTGCATGCAGCAGGGCGCGCGGGACTGTTGTTCGCCTGATGAAGGTACGATCAGAAAGAAGGTTCGAATGGGAAAGAAAGCAGAATACAAGGCCGGTGAATTCGTCGTCTACCCGACCCATGGTGTAGGCGAGGTGATCGGAACGGTAACTGAAGAAGTGCTTGGCAGCGCGCTCGACCTTCTGGTGATCAAGTTTCCGCAGGACAGGATGACACTGCGCATTCCCGTGGCCAAGGCGGGAGATTCCGGGTTGCGTCGGCTGAGTTCTCGCAAGGTGATGGACGAGGCGCTGGCCAAGCTCAGGGGGCGAGCCAAGGTGCGCCGGACCATGTGGTCGCGCCGGGCGCAGGAATACGAGGCCAAGATCAACTCGGGCAATCCCGCCGCCATCGCCGAAGTGGTGCGCGACCTGCGCCGCAACACGACCCAGTCGGAACAGTCCTACAGCGAGCGGCAGATGTACCAGGTCGCACTCGACCGGCTGTCGCGCGAGGTCGCGGCGATCGAGCGGATCGACCAGGAAAAGGCGGCCACCAGGCTCGAGAAGATCATGACCGTCGTGTGAGGCGGATGCGTGTGTCCGCTGGAGTGTGACGAAGGCCTGGGGCGGCCGATGGCACCGAGGGCCGGCAGGCGGGCGACGGCTGCAGGCGGCGGCGTGCGTGCGCGGCCGTTCCGGGTGCCGGGATGACCCGGGGTGCGGGACCGGCTGCCGGCCGACGGAGGTGACCACGGGTCGGGAAACCGGCGGCAGGCGCGCATCGCTGCCGCGAAGGGGTGGACGGTCTCCATGAGATCGGTGCTGTTTCCCGATGTCACCGCGCGGTGCAGCGGCATGCTGCGGGTGTCCGACCTGCACACCATCTACTGGGAAGAAGTCGGACGTGCGGACGGAATCCCGGCCCTGTTCCTGCATGGCGGTCCGGGATCCGGGCTGTCGCGCTCACACCGGCGCTTCTTCGACCCCGATGCTTACCGCTTGGTGCTGTTCGACCAGCGCGGCGCCGGCCGCTCGGTCCCGGTCGCAGAGACCAGGGAGAACACGACGGCGGATCTCGTCGGCGACATCGAGATGCTGCGCAGGCACCTCGGCATCGACCGCTGGCTGCTCTTTGGCGGGTCCTGGGGCAGCACGCTGGCCCTTGCCTACGGCCAGCAGCATCCGGACCGCTGTCTCGGCTTCATCCTGCGCGGCATCTTCCTCGGGCGGCGCTGCGAGATCGACTGGTTCCTGCACGGCATGGGCCTGTTCCACCCCGAGGCGTGCTGCCGGTTCCGGGAATTCCTGCCCGAGCCGGAGCGCGGCCGGGTGCTCCAGGCATACGGTGCGCGTCTGAACGACCCGGATCCGGCGGTTCATGGCCCGGCGGCAATCGCGTGGTGCAGCTACGAGGCGGCCTGTTCGACCCTGCGGCCCGATCAGCCCGGCCGGCAACCGGCGCCGGATCCTGCCGCGACCCTGGCCCTTGCCCGGATCGAGGCGCACTACTTCACCCACGACATGTTCCTCGCGCCCGGGTCCCTGCTTGACGGAATGTCACGCATCGCCGACAAGCCCGCGTGGATCGTGCAGGGGCGTTACGACATGGTCTGTCCGATCCGCACGGCCGACACCCTTGCCCGCGCCTGGCCGGGTGCGACCTACGTGATCGTGCCGGATGCGGGACATTCGGCGATGGAACCGGGTATACGAGCGGCATTGGTCCGTGCCACGGAAGAATTCAGGTGTAGACTGCGTGGCTGAGCCGGCACATCCAGGGGGAGCAATGCAGGGATCGAAACGAGGTCGAGGCGCCCGACGGGTGATGCGTCGATGCGCGGCAGTCCTGGCTGCAGGTCTGTGCGCAATTGTGCTGCCGGCTTCGCAGGCGTCCGCCGATGACGGGGATGCCGTCACCGTCGGTGCCGGTGTCTATGACGTGACGGATGATCGCACCACCGTCGAATTCCGGGCCGAGTACGTGTTCGGCGGCTTCGACTACCAGCCCTTTGTCGGGCTCATGGCAACCGGCGACGGCGGCGCCTACGCCCACGCCGGGGTCGGGTTCGACTTCGAAATCGCCGATCGCATCGTGCTGACGCCGAGCTTTGCGGCCGGGGTGTACGCGAACGGCAACGGCAAGAAACTGGGGCACGCGGTGGAGTTCCGGTCCGGTGCCGCGCTTGCCTACAGGCTGGGGGACGGCTCTAAGCTCGGCGTCGGCGTGTACCACCTGTCGAACTCCGGTCTCGGATCGATCAACCCGGGTGTCGAATCGGTCATGCTGCTCTGGACCATGCCGATTGACGTTCGTGCATCACGGTGATGTTGCGGGGGCGTGGTGAAGGTCAATCTCAACTACGGACGATCCACCCTTCCGGTCGAACTGCGCGACGACTGGGACGTGACCGTGTTCCGCAAGTTCGACATGCCGGTGCTGCCCGCGCCGCGGCAGGCGCTGGAACATGCGTTCGCAGCCCCGCTCGGCAGTCCGCCGCTTGCCACCGTGGCCCGGTCCGCACGCTCGGCCTGCATCCTGATCTGCGACATTACCCGGCCGGTTCCCAACCACCTGCTTCTGGGACCGCTGATCCGCTGCCTGCTGCATGCCGGTATGGCGCCCGATGCGATCACGGTGCTGGTGGCAACCGGGCTGCACCGTCCGAACGAGGGCGCCGAACTCGAGGAACTCGTCGGTGATCCGTGGGTCCTCGAGACGGTCAGGGTCGTCAATCACCACGCACGCAACGATGACGACCATGTTCATGTCGGCACCACGCGGAGCGGCACGGTGGTGCGACTGGACCGGAGGTTCGTCGAGGCTGACCTCAGGCTGGTCACCGGGCTGGTGGAACCGCACTTCATGGCCGGATGGTCGGGGGGACGCAAGGTCATAGCCCCCGGTGTCGCCCATGCGGAGACCATTACCACCTTCCATTCCTACCGCTACATGGAGCATGCCGCGACTGCGAACTGCGTGCTCGATGGCAACCCTTTGCATACCGACCAGCTCGAGATCGTCGGCATGATCGGCGGTGCACTGGCGGTCAACGTGGTCATCGACGAGCGCCGCCGGGTCTCGTTCCTCAACTTCGGGGAAATCGTCTCGAGCCACCTCAAGGCGGTGGACCACGTCCGCCGCTACGCCGAGGTTCCCTCGCGGCGCCGGTTCCCGACAGTGATCACCAGCTGCGCCGGCTACCCGCTCGACCAGAACTACTACCAGACGGTGAAGGGCATGGTCGGGCCGATGGACATCCTCGAGCCGGGCGGTGACCTGATCGTGGTGTCCGAGTGCTCGGGCGGATTCGGATCCAGCGAGTTTGTCGATGCCCAGCGCCGGCTGGTGGCGCTCGGGCCGGACCGGTTTCTCGAGACACTCAGCCGCAAGTCGCGTGCCGACATCGACGAATGGCAGACCGAGATGCAGGTCAAGCCCATGCGCGTCGGCCGCATCCACCTGTTTGCCGGAGAACTCGCCGAGGAGTACTGGCCGTTGACCGGGGTCAATCGCGTCGATGACCTGGCGCACTGCGTCGAACGCTGTGTCGGCCGGTCGGCCAGCCGGTCGGTGGCGGTCATCCCCGAAGGACCCTATGTCATCCCCGTCATGCAGGGTGTGTGAGGTCGCCGGTGCACATTCATCTCGACCCGGTCGGGGGGCTCGCCGGCGACATGTTCCTGGGGGCGCTCCTGCATGGCTGGCCGGAGCTCGAGGAAGAGGTGGTGGCGTCGGTGCGGGCCGCCGGACTGCCGCAGTCCTGGACAGTCACGGTGGTCCCGGGCACGTCGGGAGGGATGACTGGCAACCGGTTCGTGGTGAGCGGAGAGGCCGACGGCCATCCGGTCGGGCGGTTTCGCGACATCCGGTCCCGCCTGCTCGCGGCTCCGCTGGCAGAGGGAGTGCGCTCGCGCTCGCTCGACATCTTCTCGCTCCTGGCGCGGGCCGAAGCCCGGATCCACGGGGTCGCGGTGGACGACGTGCACTTCCATGAACTGGCGGACTGGGATTCGGTTGCCGACATCGTGGGTGCGGCCGCTGCCATCGAAGCGCTGGGCTCGGCCAGCTGGTCGGTCGGCGACCTGCCGATGGGGTCGGGCACGGTGATGACCGCGCATGGCCGCATGCCGGTTCCGGCGCCTGCTACCGCCCTGCTGCTGGCCGGCTACCGGCTGGTCGACGACGGCGTGCCCGGCGAACGGGTCACGCCGACCGGTGCGGCGCTGCTGGCTCACCTGCAGGCCCGTCAGGATGGTCGCCGGCCGTCGGGAACCGTTCAGGTGAGCGGACACGGACTGGGGACCCGCATGCTCGAGGGCATGGCCAACATCCTGCGCGTCATCGCGCTTGACACCGGACAGGCTGCGGTGCGCGGGGCGGTCGGCGTCATCAGCTTCGAAATCGACGATCAGACACCCGAGGAGCTGTCGGCGGGCCTCGATCGGCTGCGTGCGCAGGACGACGTGCTTGACGTGGTGCAGGTCCCGGTGACGGGAAAGAAGGGTCGTGTGGCCGTGTCGGTGCGGGTCCTGTGCCGGACCGGCGCGGTACAGGCGGTCATCGAGGCCTGTTTTGCCCAGACCACCACCATTGGTCTGCGCTGGCGGACCGAGGAGCGGGTGGAACTGGCGCGCGAGGAGGTGACGATCGCCGGACACGGCGCCAAGCGGGTCCGGCGTCCCGACGGGACCGTCACCACCAAGGCGGATCTCGATGCACTTGTCGACGCCGCGACCGATCACGCCGGACGTGCCCGGCTGCGGCGCCGCATCGAGGGGGAGGCGGACGATGGACAGTCGTGAGGCCCGTATCTGCATCGAGGACGTCCTGCGGACGACGGGTCGGGTCGCGATCGCGGTGAGCGGCGGAGTGGACAGCATGACACTCGCCCACGTTGCGGCCAGCACGCCAAACGTCGATCCGGTCATCTACCACGCCCTGTCCCCAGCCGTGCCTGCCGAGGCAACTGCACGCGTCGAGCGGCACGCGGCCGGGTTCAGCTGGACGCTGGAGATCCTGAATGCCGGCGAGATGCAGGATCCGGATTACCTTGCCAACCCCGTCAACCGTTGTTTCTTCTGCAAGACCAATCTCTACGGCCGGATCAGCGGGCTCACTGACCGTGTCATCCTCTCGGGCGCAAATCTCGACGACCTCGGCGACTATCGACCCGGGCTCGAGGCGGCCCGGAACCACCGGGTGCGTCACCCGTGGATCGAGGCCGGGATCGGCAAGCCGGTGATCCGGCGGCTGGCCCGTGATCTCGGACTCGACGACGTGGCCGAACTGCCGGCGTCGCCTTGCCTGTCGAGCAGGATCGAAACCGGGATTCCGGTCACCCGGGAACGGCTTGCGCTGATCTCGGAGGTCGAGGGGGTGGTGAGGGCCGAGATCGGAGACACCACCCTGCGCTGCCGGGTGCGTCGCGACGGCGTCGTGGTGGAACTCGAGCCGGGCGCGCTGGCCACAAGCGGTAACCGGCTTCCCGCCCTGCTGCAGGGCGTGCTCGACCGGCACGGTGTGCCCGGTCCGGTCCGGGTCGAGGCCTACCGTCGCGGAAGCGCGTTCCTGCGGGACGGTGCGAGGCCGGAATGAGTGACCCGGTCGCCGAAGTCCGGTTCGATGCGGCGAGACGGGAGCGTCTGGGGCTTCCGGAGGCGGTGCTCGCCGACGTCAAGTCGCCCGGACAACTGGCCGAAGCCGTGCGCCAGGCGTTCGACTCGGGCGGACCGGTACTGGTGACACGGATGTCGGAACAGCAATACGCGGCGCTGCCGGATCAGTACCGCAGCAGGCTCGACTACGACCTGGTCTCGCGGACCGCTCTGGCTTCCGATTGCCTTCCGCTCGCGGGGGCAGCGGTCGAGGTCGGAGTGCTCACGGCAGGCAGCGCCGACGTCCCGGTGGCACGCGAGGCCATCCGCACGCTTGCCTGCCATGGCTATGCGTGCGTGGAGATCAACGATGTCGGCGTTGCCGGGCTGTGGCGGGTGATGGAACACCGCGAGACGCTGGTCCGCCTGCCTGTCCTGATCGTGTGCGCCGGCATGGAGGGTGCGCTGTTCAGCGTGATTGCCGGTCTGGTTCCCGGTGTGGTAATCGCGGTCCCGACCTCCACCGGCTACGGTGTCGCGGCGGGCGGCCGCGCGGCGCTCCATGCGGCGCTTGCGAGCTGCGCCCCGGGGGTTGCGGTATCGAACGTGGACAACGGCTACGGTGCCGCCTGCCTGGCGATCCGGGTGCTCTCTGGCGGCGGGACGGGTATCCGATGCGGGGACTGACGAGACTGCTGCGGTACCGGCTGCTCGTCCCGATCCTGCGCAAGCGGGAGCCGCCAGTGATCCCGGCGCGTGGCGTCATGGTCGGCGTCATCTGTGCCATGAACCCGTTCGTCGGTGCGCAGATGCTGATCGTGAGCGCGGTGTGGGCGATCCAGCGGATCCTGGTCCCGGAATGGAAGTTCAGCGTGGTCGCGGCGCTGGCCTGGACCTGGATCACCAACGTGCTGACGCTGCCGTTCTTCTACTACGTCTTCCTGGTCACCGGTCGGCTGATGCTCGGGCAATGGGACCAGCTGCTCGGCTTCGAGACCTTCAGGATGGAACTCCAGTCCATTCTCGACGGGCAGGAAGCCGGCCTGTCAAAGATCTGGAACTTGACCGAGGCGTTGATCACGCTGTGGGGCATCCCGATGTTCATCGGCTCCGTACCCTGGGCCGTCCTCGGTGGCTGGCTGGGCTATTCCTGGAGCCTTCGCTTCATCGCGCGCTACCGGCGCCGGGCGCGGGCGCGGTTCCTGCACCGGTCCCGGCGGATGCGTAACCCGGTCGCGCGGGTCGGCAACGAGACGGAGACGGCGTGAGGCTGCGAGGGACGGTCGCACGCACCATGCGGCGCGGCGGACTGACCGCGGCCTCTGGAGGTGTCCGTCGAGCCTACTCTGCAGCCTGTTCCCGGGTTCGGTCCCGTTCCTCCTGGCGGTCGATCTCGGCCTGGACCGCGTCCTGGGCCCGGCCCACGAAGGCATCGCGATTGGCGTAGCTGTAGTCGTAGCTTTCCCGGCGCAGGGTGTTCAGATCCTGGAAGTGCGGGGCGACGTGACGCGACATCAGCTCGTAGTGGCGTCTGGTCGCGGGCCAGTCCGCCCAGTTGTGCGCCAGTTCCATGTAGGCGCCGAAGCCGCCGGTCCCCTGCTGGAGCTTCTCGATATGGCGGATCGCGTCATCCGGGGTTCCGATCACCGCCATGCTGTTTTCCACCAGGTAGGAGGCGTCGTCCTCCACGTCATCGGGCACGATGGGGAAGGTGGCGATTTCCCGGAAGTAGCGGGTCCACTTCGCCAGTCCGAACTTCACGTTCTCGAACGCCTGTTCGCGGGTATCGGCGATGTGGGCCAGGGTGACCACCCGCCACTTGTCGCGGCTGACCGTCTTGCCGTGTTCGGCCGCCGTCTGCTCGCAGATCCGCCAGTTGTCCGCATGGTGCGCGAGGGCCTCGTCGGAGGTTCCTCCGATCGAGAGCATGCCGATCCCGTGCTTGCCGGCGGCACGCGCACCCGACGGTGAGCGTGCGCAGGCAACCGCCATTTCGATGTGCGGCCTGGTGAAACAGGGCATCTGCATCTGGCAGGCGCGCATCTCGAACCAGTCCGTCTTCGCATTGACCACCTCACCGCGCAGCAGCGGCATGATCACGTCGAGAGCCTCGTTCATGCGTTCGCGCTGTGTTGCCGGGTCGATGCCCATCCTGTAGGCGTCACCGACCAGCGCTCCGGGTCCGACGCCGAACATGGCCCTGCCTCGCGACTGGTGGTCGAGCTGCACCATCCGGTCCACGGTCATGAACGGGTGGTGATACGGCAGCGAGACCACGCCGGTCCCGAGCCGGATGTGCCGGGTCCGTTCGATCGCCGCGGCGATGAAGACCTCCGGCGAGGCGATGATCTCGAAACCGCCGGAATGATGTTCGCCGATCCAGGCCTCGTGGTAGCCGAGATGGTCGAGGTGTTCGACCAGCTCCATGTCCCGGTCGATGGCGTTGGTGGGATTCTCCTCCAGCGCGTGAAACGGCGCCAGGAAGATCCCGAAGCGAAGCGGCCTGTCGGACATGGCGATACCCTCCCCGGGGCAGGATGTGTCAGGTCACACTACAGCGCAGGTTGCCCGGCGCAAGGATACGGTCCGTCAGGCCGCGAGCAGGCGTCCCGCGTCCGCGACTGCGTCATCGAGCCCGGCGGTCCGGGCGGCCTTCCAGAACAGGGCCTGGGTGCTCGAGATCACCGGCAGGCCGGTCCGGCCCTCGATGTGGCCGATGGCGTCGAGTGTCGGCATGTCGCAACAGCTGAGCACCACGGCGTCGACGTCGTCGCGGTCCGACCGCGCCACCGCCCGTTCGGTCAGCACGTCGCAGGGGACCGCGCTCATGTTGCGAAAGGCGTGCTGGCCCTCGTCGACAATCACGCTCTCGTCATCCAGCACCGTGATGCCGTTTTCGGCAAAGAACTTTCGTTCCTTGTCGTTGACCGCCTGGGGATAGGGTGTGAGCAGCACGATCCTACGGGCGCCCAGGACGGCGAGTGCATCGACGAGCGCACCGGCTGCCGTGACCGTCGGGGTGCCGGCCTGTGCCGTCAGCCGGGCCTCGACCTCGGCCGGATTGCCCCGTGCCGAACTGGCGGTGCAGCCGTAGGCGATGACATCCGGTCGCGCGGTGCTGACTTCCTCGAACACCCGCGGCAGCGCGGCTTCCATGGCATCGAACGGCCGTGCGTGCCGGTCGCCGAAGAACGGCATCCGGGAGGTGTGCACCGTTACCCCCGCCGGAGCCATGGTCCAGAACTCGGTCTCCGCGACCGTGTTGGGCGAGGGGACCATGAGGGCGATGCGCGCCCGCGTCCCGTAGACTCGCGCCGGCTGTTTCGTCACAGCGGCCTCCATGCTGTCGGTTCGTGATCGGGGCACTATCGCACTGCCGGGAGCCGTGCGACAACCGTGGCCGGGTCCGGTTACAGGGAAAGCACGCGTTCGACCGCCCGCTTCCAGTGCGCGATGGCCGCGGTGCGCCCGGGTTCGTGCAACGACGGCTCGAACCGGCGTTCCAGTGCCCACGAGCGGGCGAATCCGTCCTGGTCCGGCCAGGTCCCGGCGGCGGATCCCGCGAGCCACGCCGCGCCCAGCGCCGTGGTCTCCGCGATGACCGGCCGGTCGACCGGTGCCGCCAGGATATCGGCCAGGCGCTGCATCGCCCAGTCCGATGCCACCATGCCCCCATCGACGCGCAGGACCGTCGACGCGTCCGGTCCCGACCAGTCGGCGTGCATGGCCTCGAGCAGGTCGAGGGTCTGAAAGGCGACACTCTCCAGCGCGGCGCGCGCCAGTTCCGCGGGTCCGGTACTGCGGGTCAGTCCGAAGATGGCGCCGCGAGCGCGGGGATCCCAGTGCGGGGCACCGAGACCGGTAAACGCCGGGACCAGAACCACCGTCTGGGTCGGATCCGCGCGTGCGGCGAGTTCGCCGCTTTCGGAAGCCCGGGAGATCACGCCCAGCCCGTCGCGCAGCCACTGGACGGCCGCACCGGCGATGAAGATCGAGCCTTCCAGCGCGTAGGTGGTTTTGCCGCCGAGGCGGCACGCAATCGTGGTCAGCAGGCCGTTCTCGGACTTCACCCGGTCGGTCCCGGTGTTCAGCAGCGCGAAACAGCCGGTGCCGTAGGTCGCCTTCATCATCCCGGGCCGGAAACAGGCATTGCCGGCGGTGGCGGCCTGCTGATCGCCCGCGACACCGCGGATCGCGATCCCGGCGCCGAACAGCGACGGGTCCGTGTTGCCGAAGTCCCCGGCACTGTCCCTGACGTCGGGCAGCATGGCTGCCGGGATGCGAAACAGCGCCAGCAGTTCCTCGTCCCACCGCCCTTCGGCGATGTTGTAGAGCAGGGTTCGCGACGCGTTGGTCGCATCCGTCGCATGAACGCGTCCGCCGGTCAGGTTCCAGACCAGCCAGCTGTCGATGGTCCCGAAACAGACCTCGCCGGCCTCGGCGCGGGTGCGCAGTCCGTCGACGGTATCGAGCAGCCACGCGAGCTTGGTGCCCGAGAAGTACGGGTCGAGCAGCAGCCCGGTCCGGGCGCTGACCATCTTCTCGAGACCCTGCTGCCTGAACCCGTCGCACATCGCGGCGGTGCGCCGGTCCTGCCAGACGATGGCGCGGTGTAGCGGAGTACCGGTCCGGCGGTCCCAGACCACCACGGTCTCGCGCTGGTTGGTCACGCCGAGAGCGGAAATCCGGTCAGCGGTGATGCCGGCGCGCTCGAGCGCCGTCCTCGCGGTCACCACCACTGAACGCCAGATTTCCCGCGCGTCGTGTTCCACCAGCCCTTCGGCGGGAAAGTGCTGGGTGAATTCCTGCTGGCCGAGACCGCAGATCCGCCCTTCGCCATCGAAGACGAGGGCGCGGGTGGAGGTGGTTCCCTGGTCGATTGCCAGGACATGACCGTTCATGGACCGGGATCCCCGAAGGTGACGTGTCGGTCCCGGACGGTACAGCAGGTCACCGCGGCACTCCACCCGCCCCGGAACGCTGCGGCGCGCGCAACCCGGCCAGCCGGCGCTCAGGCGCCGTCGACTGTTCCGGAGTGAATCCGAGGCTGAGCCTCGTGCGCCTCTACAGTGGGGCCCATTCGAGGTTCGCGAGCCAGGCAACCTTCGCCCTGGTCAGCGTCGCGCCGGAGTCGCGTCCGAGGTCGGCTGGCGAACGCGCGGCACCCGGCCGGTCCGGGGCGTGAAGCCGGGTTCAATGCAGTCCCGGATCACGGCGCCGGCGCGTGGTCCGCCAGCATTGACCAGCGCCCGGGCCCTGGCGGTGAACCATGTCGGTCCCATGTGGTGCGAGGGTCGTCTGCCTCGGTGCTCGAGGACAATGCCGACCGCGTCAAGAGCGACGGCGACTTCGACGGTCCCGATTTCACGTTCTCTGTCAACATCGGATCGGCCGGAGAAAACCGGGTGAGGACCACCTATCCGGAAGCCAGGGTCATCACGACACCGGGCACCATCATCCTGGCCGCTGAACCGGTTCGGACACGGAATGCCGACATCCGGGCCGCCGGCAACCTGGACGCGATGCTGTTCCAGCGCAGGAATTCCGGTTGGGCCCATATCGTCAATCAGCATATGCTGACTGGAATGAAGGCCAAGACCTGCGCCATCCGCCACGGGACAGTGCCTGGAAATTCTTTCTGGACATTTGGTCCGATCAGATGGTGGCCAGGGGGGTCATGCAGGACCGTTACGATCACTACCTCAACGAGTTGGCCAAGGGCTGACATGTGTTGGTGGCGGAGTGCGTTTCTGCGCGGGCTGCCGTACAACGCCGAGCACGTGCACCCATCAGGGAGGGGTTGGCATGATCGTGGATTCCCATGCGCACATCTTCGAAAAGTGGTCCGGTGCCTGTGGGCTCCCCTCGCGCGAGCTGCACCTGAAATACCTGCAAAAGAACCTGACCCGGCCTGCGGCCAGGGTCTTCCGGCTGCGGGACGGCGCGTCGTCGTCGGCCCAGCACCTGTTTCGCGAGGGTACGACAACCTGGGAAGGATTGCGCACCGACATTGATTTTCGCGTCGGACCCTATGGCCGCATCGAGTTCAGGGCCGGTGGCGAAGACTACTACGTCCAGTACATGCCGGCGGCGATGTATGAGATCGAATCAACGCCCGAGGGCATGATCACCCACATGAACGCCGCCGGGATCGACCACATCGTCCTTCAGGCCGGGTTCACCTACGGTTACATGAACGACTATAACGCACTTGCCCAGCGCCAGTTTCCGCACCGGTTTACCGGCCTGTTTCACGTCGACGAGGCTCGGGCCGACACCGACTACTGGATGACGGAAGCAAACCGCGCAATCCACAAGCTGGACCTGAAGGGCCTTTATTACTCCGTCGAACAGTTCAGCCGCTACGGCTTCGATGTCTGGATGGACGACGAACGGTTCGACGGTTTCTGGTCGCTGGTCGAGGAAACCGGGCGTCCGGTCTTCATAGAGTTCTCGGCCATCCCCGACTACGACCGGCCAAGCTATGTGAAGGTGATGGCTCGCTTTGGGAACCTGGTAGGCCGCTATCCGGGAATTCGATGGGTGTGTGTCATGACGCCGCCCGTGCAGTTCTTCTCCAGCAATGGCCAATGGGATATTCCGGAGCCGGTCGACGCTATCTACCGCCGGGACAACGTCTGGCTTGAGGTCTGTTACCCCATATCCTGGGGCGGTCGGTACGACTATCCCTATCCCGAATTGCAGGTCCTGGTGCAGGACCTGCACCGGCTTTATGGCGCAGGGACGCTGGTCTGGGGTTCGGACATGCCCAATGTAGAACGATTCTGTACCTACAAGCAGAGCCTGGACTATGTGCGCCGTTACTGCGATTCCATGAGCGAGTCGGAGATGGACCGCGTTCTGGGTGCAAACCTGCTGGAAATTCTGCCTGTTCCTCCCCGAGAGGCATGAGCGGTTGTGTCCCGATTGGTCGTAGGAGCCCAGGCTTGCGTTGATAGCCTCAGAGCTTGTTCCGAAATTCGAACAACGTCTGCCGGGCATAGAAGCTCATGAATCCGCGCGCTACGTTCATGCAGTTCATCCCCGGGTGGCGGGCTCACTTTCCATCAACGCGGTGAAGTCAGCGCTGTCGTGTGTCACCGGAACGTAGTCGTCATCGATCGCGCGCCGGACCAACACCTGTTCCTGCCGGGATCGCAGTTCAAGCCAGATCACGTGAGTGGACACCGGGAACCCGCGCCCGCGTGCCATGGCCGTCAGGGTGGGGCTCAGGCATTCGTCGATCAGGAACTTCGCCGGGTCGAAGACAGTTCATCGAGGGCGATCTCGCTCGACGCGATGGGCTCTCGTCCGCGCCAGCAGAGATTTCGACGCGGACGGCCCCGCCGCGGATAGGCTCGTGCGTAGAAGTTGGCGAGCTCGATCTGCGCTTCCGAGAGCTGCGGGAACGCCGCCCGGATTGATCCGGTGTCATCTCCATTGGCAATCATCTCCGCAATGTCGTGAGCCGGAATGCGGGTTCCGGCGATGCACGGGGTTCCGGAGAGCACAGCGTCGTCGCACGACACCGCCTCACGCGACTTCGCGAGAAGGGACAGGCCCTTGCGCACGTCGCCCTTCACCGACCGCACATCGACCGAAACATGGCGCTCACTCACGTGCCGCTATCGTTTGAGGGTGATCAAACACAAAGCGAACGAGCCGTCGGCGCCCCTCCAGGGTGAGGATTTCGGTCGTCTCGTGGGCGAGCTTCAGGCCCACCAAACCGTCGTGGTGGATGGTGCGTGCGCGATTGCCGCTGCGCGCGGCATCGCCGAGCAGCCCCGCGTCAATGATGCGGTGCACCTGCTTGAGAGGTACCCCGGTGACGCAGGCCGCCTCATTCGGCGAAAGACCCGGGACCGTGAAGGTAGGTCTCATTATCTTTCCTCTATTTCGGAAAGAACATAGTGGATAGCGAACCGCGCCGCCAGTGCCGAACCGGGCAACGGGGCCAGCATGGACCTGACGCGGCTTGTGATTGGGCATGGGTGGCGGGAGAGTGAAAACGGTACTGGCACGTCGGAAGGAACGGTCGATTCCGCTCCCCGGCCCGGGATTCGGGCCGGGGCCCGTACCTCAGCCGTGGCGGGGCTCGTCCCACCAGGGGTAGAAGGCCGGCATCGCCTTGCCGGGCGTGGAGCCGAAGGCGGGCGGGCGCTTCTCCAGGAAGGAGGCGATGCCCTCGCGCGCATCCGCCGAGGCGCCGGTGTAGGCCATGCCGAGGGAGTCGATCCGGTGCGCGGTCATCGGGTGGTCCTCTCCCAGCATCTTCCACATCATCTGCCGGCAGAGTGCGACCGACATCGGCGAGGCGTTGTCCGCGATCTCGCGGCCGAGCGCGCGCGCCGCCGGCAGCAGTTCCTCCGGCGCATGCAGCGAGCGCACCAGACCGCCGGCCAAGGCCTCCTCCGCAGAAAAGACGCGGCCCGTCGCCACCCACTCCATCGCCCGCTGCATGCCAACCAGGCGCGGCAGGAACCAGGAGGACGCCGCCTCCATCACCACGCCGCGCCGGGAGAAGACGAAGCCGAACCGGGCTTCCGTCGAGGCGAGGCGCATGTCCATCGGCAGGATCTGCGTCGCGCCGAAGCCGACTGCCGGGCCGTTCACTGCCGCGATCACCGGCTTCTTCATGTCGAACAGCCGGAGCGCCACCAGGCCGCCGTCGTCGCGGTCGGCCGCGTCCAGCGCGTCAATATATTCGCCGATCATGGCCGCATTGACGGCGTTCAGCCGGTCCGGCCGGTCGAGCGTGAGCGTGAGCAGGCCGTTCTCGACCTCGGCTGTCAACGTCTCATACGACAACGGCGCATCCCTCCGAAAAGACATGCGCCGTCCCCTACAGCATTTCTGCTGCAGGCGAAACCGCCGCCCCCTTGGTCCGGCCCGGAGACGGGGGAGGGGGCGGCGCCTTGCGTTACATCGCCGAGGTGCGGCCGTAGATGGAGAGGGATATCGCCTCGAACTCCACGCCGTCGCCGGTGATATCGTCGAACATGAAGTCGTCGGGCTTGGAGGTGGACTGCAGCACCTTGCCTTCCGGGCCACGCGGCAGCTCGTTGGTCGGACCGAATTCGGCCTCGAGCGCCGCCACCTCATCCGGCGTCAGCGCGACCAGCGAGCACGGCATGCCCTTCATGTGGGGGATGCCCTGTTCGCGGTCGATCAGCGCCTCCTCGTCGTCGGGCGTCACCTGCCCGTCATTGAAGGCCCACATGCCGGACATGTTCTCCAACCCCGGCCGCGATTCCGGCTTCCACCAGCCATGCGGCACCCGCACCAGGCCCTTCGGCATAGAGGAGCGTCCAAAGACGCGGGCCACCATGGCGCCGGTCGAGGTCTCAAGCCGGGCCCAAGCGCCTTCCTCGAAGCCGAGCCGCTCCATGTCCGCAGGCGCGATCATGAACATCGGGTCCGCCGCGCGCCGGCGAAGCTCCGGGATATGGCGGTGGCCGGAGCGGAAATACTCGTCCTCGGGCCAGCCTATGAACAACGCCATCGGGAAGCGCTCGCAGGGCTCCGCCGCCTCGCGGTAATAGGGCAGTGGGTCGAAGCCGAGATTTTCGAGCACCTCGGAATAGAACTCCACCTTGCCGGACGGCGTGGCGAAGCCGTTCCTGAGATACTGCTTCTCCTCGGGATCGGGCGCCTGGCCTTTATGCAGGTTGGGCGGCCGCCCGCTCGCGATAACGTCGTTCCAGGTCGCCCCG